>RFPM01000001.1 GCA_009926125.1 Flavobacteriales bacterium
TTTACAACAAGTGGTGATTTAACCTTTGAATTAAATTTACAGTTACAAAACACAACAACTGGTGTAGCTGAAAATTATGTTTCATCTAACCCAACTGGAAATGAATTAACTCACGCATCTCTTACCCGTGGATTAAATCTTGCTCCAGCTGTGTTGTGTTATCAAACTGCAACATTTAACAACCAGACTTGTACTTATGACATTACAGGCACACAGCCAGTACAACCAACAACTGCTTGTTATCAAACTGCAACTTTTAATTCATCAAATTGTACTTGGTCTCTTACTGGAACACAAGCTGCGGCTCCAACAGGTCTTTCTTGTTGGCAAACACCAACTTTCAATTCCTCAACATGTTCTTGGGATGTTACAGGCACACAGCCAGTACAACCAACAACTGCTTGTTATGAAACTGCAACTTTTAATACCTCAACATGTGCTTGGGTAGTAAGTGGAACGCAGCCAGTACAACCAACTCTTGCTTGTTACCAAACAGCAGCTTTCAACACAGGAACATGTGCTTGGGTAGTGAGTGGAACACAAACATCTAATACTACAACTCAATCTGCAAACAATTCATACACTTGGTCTAACAATGGTCAAACATATACAGCTTCTGGAACCTATACTGGAAACGCAGTTAACTGCGTAGCTCAAGTTTTGAATTTAACAATTACACAAACAATTTTCACTGCACCAAGTTCATTAGTAGGACCTTATGTATTACCTGTTGCTGCAGGAGTAACTACTACTTCAATGTTAACTGTACCAGAAACGGTTGGTGGATACAAAATGGTTGGTATTCCTGATGGTTTAGGTGCTTTTGACAATAACAATGGAACATTTACTTTATTGATGAATCATGAGTTGGGTAGTACTGTTGGATCAGTTAGAGCTCATGGAGCAAAAGGGGCTTTTGTATCAAAATGGATTGTTAATAAAAATAATTTAAGCATCGTTAGCGGAAGTGATTTAATTACTTCTGTTTATGGTTGGAATTCAACTACGCAAAGCTTAAATACTACTCCATCAACATTTACATTTAATCGTTTTTGCTCAGCTGATTTGCCTCCAGTAAGTGCTTTCTACAATCCTGCTTCAGGTTTAGGTACTCAAGATAGAATTTTTATGACTGGAGAAGAAGGTGGTACTACAGGTTACCAAGCTGCTGTTGTAGCTTCAGGAGCTGATGCTGGTAAAGCCTATATTTTGGGTAAATTCAATATTTCTACCAATGGTTCAGGTTTAACTGGTGTTGGGGCTTGGGAAAATGCTTTAGCTAACCCGTTCCAACAAAATAAGACTATTGTTATTGGAAATAATGATGGTGGAACTGGTATTATGTACAATACACTTTGTGTATACCAAGGTACTAAAACCAACAGCGGAACAGCTGTCGACAAAGCAGGACTTACTAATGGTACATTAAAATTTGTAAATGTAGCAGGTAATCCTTTTGAAATTACACATGCAACTGATCCTACCGTAAATGGATATAGTACATCAACATCAAGAGCTACTAATATTACTAGTGGTACTGCTTTTACATTAAGCGCTACTGCTTCAACTTCTTTCGCAAGACCAGAAGACGGTGCTTGGGATCCAAGTGATGCTCGTAAATTCTATTTTGTAACTACAGATCGTGTGGATCAAGTAGCTGATGGAATTGGAACTCAAGTAGGTCGTAGTCGTTTGTGGAGATTGAACTTCACAGATATTACAAATCCTGATTTAGGAGGTACTATCGATATGTTATTAGACGGTACTGAAGGTCAAGTAATGATGGACAATATTGGTTTTGATAATTACGGTCATCTATTATTATTAGAAGATGTTGGAGGAGCACCACGTAACGGTAAAATATGGCAATATACTGTTGCTACAGACCAAATTAAAATGTTGGCAAAACACGATCCTGCTAAATTTGGTGATATTGTTAATGGTGTAGCTCAAGCTGCTACTCTTCCTTTCAATAACGATGAAGAAACTTCAGGTATTATTGATATGTCAGATATCTTAGGTGCTGGTAACTTCTTAGTAGTAGATCAAGCTCATTATACAACTGGAATTGATGCAGAGGCTGTAGAAGGTGGTCAGTTATTAAAACTATATAACCCAGACACTTATGCTGCTGCACAATGTGCAACTACTTCAAGCGTTACACAAGCAGCTTGTAATAGCTATGTATGGAATGGTATTACATATACTAATTCTGGTTCTTTTACACAGACTTCTACAAACCAAGCAGGATGTTTCCATACCACAACGTTAAACTTGACTATAACACCAAATTCTACAAATACAACAACTGCTTCAGCTGTTGGATCATATACTTGGAATGGTCAAACTTATACAACAAGTGGAGTTTATACTGGAACAACAGCAAACTGTGTAACACAAGTTTTGAATTTAACAATTCTTCCAGAGTACAAAGTACTTTCTGCTTCTACAATATGTAACGAGACTCTTTACCAAGTTCCGGTTGCTACATCTTCTCCTTATTCAGTAGATGATGTTAAGGGCTATGATGTTGTTATAAATTATGATGCTACAAAGTTAGTTCCAACAGGAAATGTTACAATTACAAATGAATTGACAAATTCAACGTATGTTGAATCAAGCTCTGCAATTGCAAGTCCTGGAGTATTAAACTTATCCATAAATTTCAATGGATCTGCTCCAGCAAGTGCTGAATTTAATGGTACTGGTACGATTTTCAAAGTAGATTTCACTAAGTTAGCAGGCTTTAATGTAATTGATTCATCTATTGTTTCAGTTCCATTTATGCAAGAAAGTTATATAACTGGAGTACAAGCTAAGTCTGTTAAATCAGCTAAAATGTATTCAACAGCGGTACAAAGTTATACTGGAAACCTAGTTTTTTGGTCAGACTCAAGTCCTATAACATACAATTCAGCCTCTCCATCTAGTGCTTTGATAACAAACATCTATGGTTCAACTGGTTCTCCTGTAACTCCAAATCAAAATGGACAGTTTACAAGTAACCTTTCTTCAGGACTTAATCTTTCTATACAAAGAGATGTTATTAACACCAATAGTGTTCAAGCAATAGTTAATGCTGCTGATGCTGTTTTGGGTAAAACGTTATTGATTAACGGAGCTTTTACTCCTTCAGTATATCAAATCATTGCTTTAGATGTTAATTTAGATGGCGTTGTTAGTGCAGGTGATATTTCTCAAATGAAACAAAGAACTACATTATCTATCCCTGAATATATGCAATCTTGGAACTATAATAACCAAGGTGTATCAAATGGTTCTCCATCTAAAGATTGGATATTTGTTGATAATGCTAGAACTGCAACACCTGCTTATCTTATTTCAGGTACATTTCCAGCAAACGATAACATAGGTTTCTCAAAAGCAAGAGTTCCTCAGGTTCCTTTTACTATTCCTATGGTTGTTTCTAATTATACTTCTAATAATTCAACTTGTCCAACAGTAGGAACTGAAACATATAAAGGAATTATGTTAGGTGATGTAAATGGAAGTTATGCTTCTTATACTGCTGATGGATTATTAAAATCTGAAGATGCACTAATTACTATTGATTTAAGTCAAGCTGTAATTAATGGTAACAAGGTTACTGTTCCAGTAGTAATTACTTCAGACGAGCCTGTTAATGCATTAGACTTAGCATTTGAATTTAATGAAAGTAAGTTATCTTTTGATAATGTTTCTGAGTTAGCTCAAAATATAGAAGCTGAAAGTTTTTTCAATCAAAATGATAGAACTTTCCGATATTCAGCATATACATTAGAAAACTTCAAATTAAATCAATCAGTTGCTTTAATTTCTTTTGAATCAACAGATGGTACAATTAACAAGAAAGATTTCCATTCATTAATGGGTCTTTTAAATGGTAAGCCAGTTGATGTTTCTTTTGAAAAAGCAGGAATTACTTCATCTATTCTTGATAGAATTTCTATCTATCCTAATCCATCAAACGGGAACTTTACTGTAGTTTCTTCTGAGGATGTGAACATAGAAGTTTTGGAAATGAGTGGTAAATTATTGAAAGAAGTTTCTGTAAAATCAAATCAAGAGCAAGCAATTAATCTTGATAATGTTACTGCAGGAGTTTACTTAATTCGTGTTTTTAATCAGAATTCAAGTTCGACTCAAAGAATAGTTATTGCAAAATAACAACCTTTTTTTTTAGTTAAGGAGAGTCGTGGCAGTATTGTCACGGCTTTCTTTAATTAATAGTGTTTTTTAATTATTAGGATGAAAAAAATTGTACTATTATTTTTTTGTACTCAATTAATAAGTTTTACTTCTTTTTCTAGTTTATCTGATACAATTGTCTTTGATATCAGTCAAGCAACATATTCAAGCTTCAACAATGTTAATTTTATTGAGATTCCAGTTCAATTATCGGCTGGTAATAATTCTGTAAATTCTTTTGATTTTTGGTTTCAATTTGACCTATCAAAACTTTCATATATTTCTACAACATCTTTATTGAGTGGTTTAGATGCATTTTCTAATTTCAATAGCACAAATCTCTATTTAAGTAATACAACATCTGGAACATCAATAAATTACTTAATACCTTCGAATACAAATTTGATTATTTTAAAATTTATTGTTTTAGGATCTTGTACAGAAATAAATTCAAATGATTTCTATAATACATCAGCATTAATTAACGGAGATTTAAGTAGTTCTATTTTTATCAATGGCGAAAATAATTTTGAGCTTACTGCAAGTGCTAGTTCTTCCTCTATTTGTATTGGTGCTAGTGTAACTCTTTTTGGTAGTGGTGCTACAACGTATACTTGGTCGAATGGTGTTACAAATGGCTTAGCATTTAATCCTGTTGAAACAACATCTTATTCTTTAATTGGAAGTGATCCAAATGGCTGTCAAGATACTACAAGTATTAGTATAAGCGTATTTCCATTGCCAGATGTTACAGCAAATTCAAGTGCATCATTAGTTTGTTTGGGCCAATCTGTTACTTTAAGTGGGAGTGGGGCAGCATCTTATTTTTGGTCAAATAGTGTTGTAAATGCAGAAAGTTTTGTTCCAACAATAACTACAACATATTTTATTACAGGAACGGACTTAAATAATTGTTCTAACACTGATAGTATCGTCATTACAATTGACTTGTGTAACGGTATTTCAGATATAAATGAAAATTTATTTTTAGTCTATCCAAATCCCTCCGATGATTTTGTAACTATTCAAATAGTTAGTAATTTGGTAAATTCTAACTATAGAATTTCAAATAATGAAGGAAAAATAATGTTGAATGGCACTTTAAATTCAATAGAAACCAAAATTGATTTATCTGGTCTTAAGCCTGGAGTTTACCTTTTTTGTTTTGGCGAGGACTATTATGAAAAAATTAAATTATTAGTTAATTAGAGATTGACAAAAAAAATCTGCTTGAGTAATAAACCTGATAAATCTAAACCCCATAATTTATTATGAATATAATAAACAGAGAGCTAAGTTGGCTTTCCTTTAATGAAAGAGTTCTTCAGGAAGCTTTAGATCCAATTGTACCACTAACTGAGCGCATGCGGTTTTTAGGAATCTATTCGAATAATATGGATGAATTTTATAGAGTTAGAGTTGCAAATTTAAAACGGTTAGAGCATTTAAAAAAACAAAAAATTGATGGCTTTAATGGCAATGCTGAGCAACTTTATCAAGAGATTCGAAAAGTTGTAATGAAGCAACAAAAGCAATTTGAAAATGCATTTATACTAATAAAAGATGATTTTGAGAAGGAAAATATATTTATGCTGAATGAAATTAAAGTGAGTAATAAACAATCAATAATTATAAAAGATTATTTCAATCAAAACTTAAAGCACGTTATTTTCCCAATTATTTTAGAAAAAAAAAATAACTTTCCACGACTTCGTGATTATGCTATTTATTTGGCTGTTAAAATTGTAGAATCAAAGAATAAAATTCGCTTTGCATTAATTCAAATTCCAAGTGAATACAGTCGTTTTTTTGTTTTAAATGAGGAAAATAGAATTGATTTTATTTTAATTGATGATATTATTCGTCTTCAGCTTAAAGAAATTTTCTCAATCTTTAATCCGATTGAGATTATGGCATATACTTTTAAGTTTACAAGGGATGCTGAATTAGACATCGATGATGATTTATCTTTGTCTTTTTTTGATAAAATAGAAAAAAGTTTGAAGCAAAGAAAGAAAGGAGATCCTGTTCGTTTTGTTTATGACTCTAAAATGCCAAGCGATTTATTAAAATTCCTTATAAAATCTCTAGGTATAAATAGTACAAACAATAAAATTCCAGGTGGTCGATACCACAATTTTAAAGACTTTATGTCCTTTCCAGATTTTAACATCAAAAAGTTTAGATATCAACCTGAACCAAAACAAGCACATCCTCTATTTTTAAGTGAAAAAAGCCACATAGATATAATTTTAGAACAAGATGTATTATTGCATTTTCCATATCAAAAATTTGATCACGTAGTAGATTTACTTCGTGAAGCGGCTTTAGATCCAAAGGTGAAAGATATTAAAATTAATATTTACAGAATTGCTAAGAATTCAGATGTGATGAATGCTCTATTAGCGTGTATTTTTAATGGAAAGGAAGTTACTGTAGTTTTTGAATTACAAGCTCGTTTTGACGAAGAAAATAATCTTTGGTGGAGTAATAGACTTAAAGAATTTGGTGTAAATGTGATTTATGGCTCACCAAACTTAAAAATTCATTCTAAACTTCTCCAAATTAGAAAAATTATAGATGGAAAAGATCAATATGTCACGTTTGTAGGTACTGGAAATTTTAATGAAAAAACTGCAAGTATTTATTCAGATTTGGCACTTCTAACTTCAGATCGAGAAATTTCATTGGAAGTGAATAAAGTATTTAAATTATTGGAGAACAATCTAGAAAGATATCAATTCCGTAATCTATTGGTTTCTCCTTTTAATACAAGAAGAAAATTAATTTCTTATATAGATAATGAAATAGCAAATGCTAAAGCAAAAAAAAGTGCAAGCATTAAAATCAAAATAAATAATATTACAGACATTAAAATTATTGAAAAACTCTATTATGCAAGTCAATGCGGTGTAAAGATTCAAATGATTATTCGTGGTATTTGCTGTATGAAGCCTGGCGTAAAAGGATTAAGCGATAACATAGAAGCTATTAGTCTTGTTGATCGCTATTTAGAACACTCCCGTTTTTTTATTTTTGAAAACAATGGTCAAGCTATCTATATTATATCAAGTGCAGATTTGATGCAGCGAAATTTAGATCAGCGTATTGAAGTAGGCGTGGTCATTAAGGACATTAAAATCCAAGCTGAAATTCAACGTATTTTTGATTTTCAGTGGAGAGGAAGTATAAAGGCAAGAAGTATTCTCGCTGACATGAAAAATACTTACTCTAAAAGAGATTTACCTCCATTTCATGCTCAAGGTGAGTTGTATAAAAGTTATATTCTTGAGAATAAAGATTAAAACAAATATTTTAGTACTGATAGCTTTTCAAAGGTTGTTTTATCTAAATTAAAAGTCTCTCTTTTAGATTTCACATAGTTTTGCTCAAATTCAGTAAGTATGTTCTGAATAATACTATCAGTTTGATCTAAATAAGTTACTTTATTACACGGACCTTGATTTAACCATAAATTAATTGTTCTGTAATTAATTAAATCGAGGTTTTCTATCATGCTTACACCTAAATTCTGCGCAGCAATGGCATTGCAGTGTTGCTCATATTGTCCTTTTAATGGAATAACCATTATTTTTTTTTCCAGGAAAAGTGCCTCAGCAGGTAGTTCAAAACCAGCTCCGCAAAGAACACCTGTAGAATTTGTAAAGCTTTTATTAAAACAAGTGTTATCAATTGGAAAAAAATGAACATTGTCTTCTTGCCATTTATTTTTTGAATATTTTGAGAAAACCTCCCACTTTACTGGAAATTGTTTTAAAAATTGAAGTAAAATATCATCGTGATAAGCAGGTAGATAAACCGTGTAATGCCCCATTTTTTTTGGTTCTGACTCACGAATGCTACTTCTTATAACTGGTGTAAAAATAGTATTGTCATATGACTCAAAGTGAAAACCTATTTTTTCTTTGGTAGGACAGTAGTGATTTAAAATATATTTCCCGATGCGATTTTCAATTTTTGACTTTGGTGCTTTTGAATTTATCACCGCCGCTTGGTGACTCATTTCAATACATGGAACTCCATGCATTAGAGCTGACCAAGCAGAAACTGGTTCAAAGTCAGTAATGACTAAGTCAAAATTGGAAATTGGAAATTGCCGTATCTCATTTATGAAATCTATAGGGTGGGACTTTAAAACTGTCCGTAATAGATCAATTTTTCCAGTTTTTCCGCTTAAGAATGTCAGACCTGTTTTTTTATAATTAATTTCAAAATTTGATTGAATTTGAGATTGGTTTCCACTCACAAGAACTGTGGTATCAACGTATTTATTTAAAATAGGGACAATTTCTTCAGCTCTACTTAAGTGGCCATTCCCAGTGCCTTGTATTGCATATAGTACTTTCATTCTCTCTGGAAATTTAAATTAGAAACTACTTCTTTTATGATCTGATCGTAGCTTAAAGCATCTTTGAAATAATCGCTTTTATCATAAGCCTCAGACTTTTTCGGGTTAGAAATATGTTGATATAAGGTCCATTCTCCATCATTGTATTCTAATGAAGTTGAATTTTCAACCCAATCGCCAGAATTTAGATAAGTAACAGATTCCCCTTTGGAATTAGTAAATTTTTTAATTTTAGGTTGATGAATATGCCCACAAACAACAAACGAATAATTATTCTTTATAGCGATATCTGCAACTGTCTCCTCAAAATTATTAACAAATTTAATTACACCTTTTACACTATCTTTAACTTTTTTAGACAAGGATATTCTTCCTCTACCAAGTTTTTCACTAACCCAATTAACAATTGTATTAATCATAATTAGTAGGTCGTAACCTTTTCCACCTAGTTTTGCTAGCCATTTCGAGTTTTTCATTGCCGTATCGAATACATCACCATGGAAAATCCATGCTTTTCCGGTTTTAAGATTTAAAATCAGCTTATTTTGAATTTCAAATAATCCAATATTGAACCCTTTAAATTTCCGAAGCATTTCATCGTGGTTTCCAGTTATGTAATACACCTTTGTTCCATTAGATAATAAAGAAGTTATTTCTTTAATAACTTGCATATGTTCTGTTGGGAAATAATGCTTTCTAAATTGCCAAATATCAATGATGTCACCATTTAACACTAATGTTTCTGGTTGAATAGAACGAAGGTAGACGATTAATTCCCTTGCCCTAGATCCGAAGGTGCCTAAATGAATGTCAGATATTACGACTAATTCAACATGTCTTTTTTTATCCATTATTATTTTTTTAGTAAAATTATCCATGTAGATCGATACTTATATTAAGCCATTTTTAAGGAATTAAAAGTTATAACATTAAAAATGTTGATAGTATCAGTAGGATAATATTGAGGTAACAAAAAGAAAATAGTGCTTAAGACTATATATTTATGAGGGGGGCAAAAATTAATTTTTAAGTGAATTTGGTTTTTTAGCACATTTTATGTTGAAGATTTAAAATCAATCAGGGTAGTATTTAATTATTATTATCTTTTCCATTTCTCTTTCAATATCATTTTGCATCTTTATAGGATTTAGAAAACTATTTATCATTTTTTTTGTTTGTAAAATATGAATGAAAATTTCAAATCAGGTTTTATTTTTACTCCTTACAAAGCACCTGAGCAATCTGATTTTGAGAGACTTTTTGACATTTTTAGTGAATTAATTACGCACACATCTGGTGATGTGGATGAAGCGCTGAATTGGTTTAAGATTTTAGATGAAGAATATAAATTGACGAATGAAGAGTATACGCTGGATGATTTTTTGGACGATTTAAAAAAGAAAGGCTACCTCAAGGAAGAAATTAAAGCAAAAGGTCCAGCTTCCTTAAAAATCACAGCAAAAACAGAACGCACACTTCGTAAAAATGCAATGCAACAGCTCTTTGGAAATATTAAAAAAAGTGGTTCTGGTAATCATAAATCGAAGAAAAGTGGTCAGGGAGACGAAGCGACAGGTGAATTTAGGAATTTCCAATTCGGAGATAGTATTGAACAAATATCAATTACTGAAAGCTTAAAAAATGCACAAATCAATCATGGAATTGTTGAGTTTAAATTATCTGAAGAGGACTTGATTATTGAAGATACTCACCATAAATCTCAAATGAGTACAGTCCTGATGATTGATATCAGTCACAGTATGATTTTATATGGTGAAGACCGAATCACACCAGCCAAAAAAGTGGCCATGGCTTTAGCAGAACTCATTACCACGCGCTACCCAAAAGATACCTTGGATGTAATTGTATTTGGAGATGACGCTTGGCCCATAAAAGTTAAAGATTTACCTTATCTTCAAGTGGGGCCTTATCATACCAATACTGTTGCTGGTTTAGCGCTAGCAATGGATATTTTAAGGCGAAAAAGAAATACCAATAAACAAATCTTTATGATCACAGATGGAAAGCCTAGCTGCGTTCGAATGCCGGATGGACAATACTATAAAAATAGCAACGGATTGGATCAATTTATTGTCGATAAGTGCTACACAATGGCAGCTCAAGCGCGAAAATTACATATTCCAATTACAACATTTATGATCGCACAAGATCCTTATCTTAAGTCTTTTATTGAAGAATTTACAAAATCAAATAAAGGAAAAGCTTTTTTTACAGGACTAAAAGGACTAGGAGAGATGATTTTTCACGATTATGAAAGCAACCGAAAAAAACGAATTAACTAATACTATGAATACTACTTTAAAAACAATAGGTGATTTAAAAAAATCAAAGTATATCTCCAAATCTATTAAAACAGAGTTAAGGGATAATTTGATTGTAGCACTTCAAGCAGGTAAAAAATCATTTGAGGGAATGCACGGTTACGAACAAACTGTCATACCACAATTAGAACGAGCAATCTTATCGAAACATAATATCAATTTATTGGGCTTGAGAGGACAAGGGAAAACAAGAATAGCAAGGCTAATGATTCAGTTATTAGACGAATACATTCCAATTGTTGCTGGAAGTGAAATCAATGACGACCCCTTTGTTCCAATTAGTCGTTATGCTAAAGATATTATACGTGAAAAAGGAGACTCAACTCCAATTGAATGGCTGCATAGAGATGATCGGTTTTTTGAAAAGTTGGCAACTCCTGATGTCACAATTGCCGACCTGATTGGTGATATTGATCCCATTAAAGCCGCAAATTTAAAACTGAGTTATGCCGATGATAGGGTCTTGCATTTTGGAATGATTCCACGCGCAAATCGCTGTCTATTTGTAATAAATGAATTACCGGATTTACAAGCTAGAATTCAAGTTGCGCTCTTTAATATTTTGGAAGAAGTCGACATACAAATTCGTGGCTTCAAATTAAGAATGTCCTTAGACGTTCAGTTTGTATTTACTGCCAATCCAGAGGATTATACCAACAGGGGAAGTATTGTTACGCCCCTTAAGGATCGAATCGGCTCGCAAATACTCACACATTACGCGTATGATTTACCGACTGCAAAACGTATAACGAAACAAGAAACTGAAAAATCTGATAGTCGAGCAATTGAAGTTTATGTTCCGGAACTTGCCAAAGATTTACTTGAGCAAATTGCTTTTGAAGCGCGTGTTAGCGAATTCGTTGACCCCAAGAGTGGTGTAAGTGCTCGCATGAGTATTACGGGTTATGAGAACTTAATTAGCACCGCAGAACGGCGCTCACTGCTGAATGGGGAAAATCAAACCTCAGTGCGTTTTAGTGATTTAATGGGGATGATTCCATCTATTACAGGAAAGGTTGAGTTAGTGTATGAAGGCGAACAAGAAGGTAGTGATTTTGTGGCAAATCACCTGATAAGTGAAGCGACCAAAACCTTATTTTTAATGTATTTTCCAAAAATTGAAAAACTTAAAAAGCCGAATCAAACTTCAGTATATGATGCAGTAGTAGATTGGTTCATACAAGCTGATAACATCGAACTTTCAGATGAAGCCACGAATAAGGATTATCAAAAAGTATTGTCAACATTGAAACCACTTGATGAACTACTGCGCATGTATCAACCAAAACTGGCTAAAGAGGATGTGAATTTCTTGAAGGAATTTATACTTTGGGCCTTAGTTGAACTTAAGCAGCTTTCAAAGAAGCGGACTGAGAATGGCATTCTTTTTAATGATGTGTTTGATAGTTATATCAAAAGTATGTAGTTCATTACACAGTTTACTAGCAGTAATTTGCCGTAAAATTAAGATTTCAATATCCTACAGTGCTTATTTCTATTAGATATCTAATTAAAAAAGTTTAATAATATTAAAAAGAAATATTCTTCTTATTTTTTGGTCTATCTTTACACAAATTCTAGGTCTTTCAATTAAAATATTTGTCAAGCGTAGAATTATTTACGATTATGACATTTAAAGAACTAAATCTTTTAGAGCCGATTTTAAACGCTCTTACCTCGGAGGGTTATACCAACCCAACTCCAATTCAAGAAAAAGCAATTCCAATTTTATTAGCTGGTAGAGATATTATGGGCTGCGCTCAGACTGGAACTGGAAAAACAGCAGCTTTTGCAATTCCTATTTTACAGCGATTAACACAAATTCCACGAACATCTGGCAATAGAAGTATTCGCTCTTTGATAGTAACACCAACACGCGAATTAGCAATTCAAATTGAAGATAGTTTTAAGAGTTATGGAGCAAATCTTCCTTTAAAACATGCCGTAGTTTTTGGTGGTGTAAATCAAGCATCTCAAGTAAATCGCTTAAAAAATGGTGTAGATATCTTAATTGCAACACCAGGTCGACTTTTAGATCTTGTACAACAGGGGTTCATTAATTTAAAGTCACTTGAGATTTTTGTTTTGGATGAGGCAGATCGAATGCTAGACATGGGTTTTATTCACGATGTTAAGAAAATCATCAAGATTATTCCAGAAAAGAGACAAACCCTCTTTTTCTCAGCAACTATGCCAAAAGAAATTACAAGCTTGGCAAATTCTATTTTGACAAATCCAAGTCATGTGGAAGTAAGCCCTGTTTCTTCAACGGCAGAAACAATTCAGCAAGAGTTGTATTACGTTGATACGGACCAGAAAAAAGAATTGTTATTGCATTTATTGGCTGAACAAAAAATTTCTAATGCACTAGTATTTTCTAGAACCAAGCACGGTGCTGATAAAATTGTTAAGATTTTAAGTCGCGAAAAGATTAATGCTGCAGCAATACATGGTAATAAATCACAAAATGCGCGTCAAAATGCATTAAATAGTTTTAAGGAAAGAACATTACGTGTTCTTGTGGCCACAGATATTGCAGCAAGAGGGATTGACATTGATGATTTAGAGTATGTTTTCAATTATGATCTTCCAAATATTCCTGAAACCTATGTTCATAGAATTGGAAGAACGGGGAGGGCAGGAGCAAGCGGAAAAGCAATTTCTTTTTGTGATACAGAAGAAAGAGCTTATTTAAAAGACATACAAAAATTGATTGGCTTAACTGTTCCTGTTGTGAACGAACATCCATTTCCAGCTACAGGAAAAGTGAAGATTAAATCTCCAGATACTCGTCCTCCACGACAAAAACAAAGTTTTTACGGAAGAAGATAAAATTATTTTTCTATTTCTGAATGCTAATTTCATCTATAAAAGTCCATGGTTGCGTTTCTTCACCAGGCATTCCATTTGGTATTTTAGACAAAGAGTAGATTTTAATTTTAATTTTTTGTGTTTTATGTGAAAAGGTTATTAGCACTTTTTCTTTTTTAATTGATGTTTCGCTACTTGTATATTTTTTGTTTTTATTCACTGCTTCAAGCTCAATTTTTACTGGTAAGTGAATCCATGAATTTTCATCTTTCAAAAAAGAAAGTTCTAAGCTTTTAATTTTTTGTTTCTTAAGAAGATCTAGCTCAATTTCAATATAAGAGGTATCAAATCCAAGCCATTCGTGACCTTTCCACGGTCTTGATCCAAATTGACCGTCAACAAGAGTTAAATCTCCGCTATTGTAGCTTGGACTTGCTTGTGTAATTAGTTTTACAGGAACGCCGAGTGATGGAGAATTGTGAATCACAAAATTTGAACTCAAACCTGTAGCTTCAGAGCTTACAAGAATGGTATTTTCAAAGTTCTTACCACTCGTTCTTTCAAAGGTAATGGCTTGTTTGGAATTCAAAATAAATTCATCTTTCCGAGCATTTAATGATGATTGAACTTTAAATTGTTCTGATGACTTTTTTGATTCAATCCAAAATTTTAGTCCTTTTTCTGAACGATTAAAGTTTAATATGGGAAGAAGTGAAGTTTTTGAAAAAGGAATATTTTGTTTTTCGAGGAAGCCAAAATGCTTGTTGTGAAGAACTGTAGAGAATTCCTCAAAACTTGGTTTTTCTGAACACCAGAGAACTTGAGCCAATGCAATTGCTCTAGGATAAGCCATGTACATTAATTTATCAAAGGTCGGAATGTATTCTGTCCAAAGATTTGCTTGAGCTCCAAGAACATAAGCTGCGTGTTCTGTTTTCATTCCTTGTGGTATAGGACTAAAAGCATACACTTTTTCCAAGGGAGTAAATCCACCAATTGCTAAGGGTTCATCTTTTCCTTTTCCTTGGTAATGGTCAAAATAACAATGTGAACCGGGCGACATAACGACATAATGTTCTTGTTTTGCTGCTTCTAATCCACCATCAAATCCTCGCCAGGACATTACAGCAGCATTTTTAGATAATCCACCTTCTAAAATTTCGTCCCATCCAATGATTTTCTTCCCTTTTTGAGTTAGGTAATTATCCATTCTTTGAATAAAATAACTTTGAAGTTCATGCTCATCTTTTAGCTTGTTTTCTCGAATAATATTTTGACATTTTTGACATTTTTTCCATCTTGTTTTTGGTGCTTCATCGCCACCAATATGTATGTATTCTCCGGGAAATAATGGTACAATCTCGTCTAAAATAGCTTGCATAAACAGAATGCTTTCTTCTTTCGCACAAAGGATATCGTCAAAAATACCCCAGAGTCCAGGTACTTCTTGTTGCTTTCCATTACAGGAGAATTCAGGATAGGCGCTAAGTGCAGCGCGGCTATGTCCTGGCATTTCTATTTCAGGAACTACAGTTATGTACTTTTCTCCTGCGTATTTTACAATTTCTTTTATTTGTTCTTGCGTGTAAAAACCTCCGTAGCGTTCCTTTTTATAGCTTCGAGGCGAGCTCGTATAATGATTTTCAACTGTGCTATCCCTCCAAGCCCCAATTTCTGTGAGTTTTGGATATTTTTTAATTTCTACACGCCAACCTTGATCGTCTGTGAGATGCCAATGAAAGGTGTTGAACTTATAAATCGCCATTAAATCAATAAATTTTTTGACTTCTTCAACAGAAAAAAAATGACGTGAAACATCTAAATGCAAACCTCGCCATTGGTATTTTGGGAAATCACTAACAAAGGTTTTATGAATAAAGTAGTCTTCACCTTCTTTTTCTATCATTTGCATGAGAGATTGCAGCGCATAGAAACACGATTGATCACTCGAATAGGAAATGCGTATGTCCTTATTAATTGTGATCTTATAAGAATCTTGAATTACATTTTTTAATTTACTGAATTTAATAAGAGAATTCGTGTCATTTTTGAATGTTAGTTTGTGAAAGACGCTTCCAAGAATTTTTAATTGTTCAATTAAATTTGGGGAAATTTTAGAAAAATCAACTGAAATAGTACTATCAAAATACAGTTTATCTTCTTGTTCTATGCAAACAACTGGACTTGGTAGAATGTGTGTGTTTTTCTGACAAACTACAAGAGATGATAAGAATAAGCACCCAATTAAAAAAAAAGATTTCATTTACAATTTTATAGATTCATTTATTAAAGAAAATCTATACAAATATAGTAATAAGCGACTAAAATTAATTTTTAGGATGAGAAGATTATACTTCTTCTTTATAATTATGTCTGTATCTAAGAATAAGACCACTCATAATAAAAATACCAAAAAACCCAATGGTAAATGATAGCCAATCTGGATATTCTTCCCGGCTAAGAAATATGTAGCCCGCGATAAAAATAAGAAAACCAAATATTATTCTTGGAATATTATGCTTTATTGGAACTTTGTATATTCTTGGCATTTCTGAAGTTTGAGCTTCTGGACCGAGAAATAATAATGCCACGGCTCTTTTAAAAGGCAGTTTCCTGAAATTATGAATTAGCTTAAGAAAGAATAATGCTTGGATATGAAATGGATCTTGCTGTTCAATTTCTTTTGTTAAACCATAAACAACAGGAATATCATCTATTCTATAGCTTCTAAAAATTCGGTCCCATATTGTGAATACTCCGCCATAATTAACATCTAAATGCTCATGCACGGAAGAATGATGTAATTGATGAAATTTAGGTGTTACGAAAATTCGTTCCCAACCCTTAAATTCAGGCCATAATTCGCTGTGCAATAGGTATTGATATAAAGCATTTACAGCATTTGCAATAATAATATTCTCTGGGGTAATTCCAAAAAATATAAGTGTTCCATAAACAAAAATTCGTGCTACAAATCCTACGGGTGATATTGCAAAATTCACAGAGAAATTGTATTCTTTACTTTGATGATGTATCATGTGGGCAGCCCAAATCATTGATACACGGTGAGATATACGATGATATACATACCACATTAAATCTACAGCAATAAAAGCGACAGCGAAAGCAAGCCAGGGCGGTCCAAAAGGGTCAATAAATCTCCAAGGAATTAGAAAAGTAAAAAAATACAAGCCAAAATTAATAGTTAGAATACCTATTAATCTTTCGATCATTCCAAGTCCTAAGTTCAGAACAGTTTGGTCTAAAGTTATTTTTCTCTTTTTAAGTTTAAGGGCAAAAAGTTCAATTCCAAAAAGAGAAATAGCAACACAAAGAATTATTAAATCGTGATTCATTTACTATCTCAATTATTTTTTTTTACAAATTTAACAACAAGTTTTTAGTTTTTATTATTTTATATCGCAAGTTATTAAATTAGACTTGTGAAAATCACATATTTCGTCGGTATTGGCCACCTACAGAAAATAAGGCTTCTGTAATTTGACCAAGGGAAGAATATTTGCATGTTTCCATTAATTCTTCAAACATATTCCGATTATTTATTGCAGCATCTTGAATACTTTCAATTCCTTTTTTTGAAGATAAGGTATTTTTTTCTTGAAGCTGTTTTAGCATTTTAATTTGATATTCTTTTTCTTCTTCCGTTGCACGAATTACTTCTTTTGGAAGAATTGTAGGAGATCCTTTTGAACTTAGAAAGGTGTTTACACCAATTATTGGAAATTCTCCAGTGTGCTTTAATGTTTCGTAATACAATGATTCTTCTTGAATCTTAGAACGCTGGTACATGGTTTCCATTGCACCTAAAACACCACCACGTTCAGTTATACGATCAAATTCTAATAATACAGCTTCTTCTACTAAATCAGTTAAATCATCAATTATAAAAGAACCTTGTAGCGGATTTTCATTTTTTGTTAATCCCAATTCTCTGTTAATGATTAATTGTATTGCCATTGCTCTTCTGACTGATTCTTCTGTTGGAGTAGTTATTGCTTCGTCGTATGCATTTGTATGCAGTGAGTTACAATTATCATAAATCGCGTATAGCGCTTGTAAGGTTGTACGAATATCATTAAAGTCAATTTCTTGGGCATGTAATGATCTTCCTGAAGTTTGAATGTGGTATTTTAACATTTGTGCTCGAGAATTTGCACCATATTTCTTGGCTAGTGCTTTTGCCCAAATTCTTCTTGCTACGCGACCAATAACTGCGTATTCTGGATCGATTCCATTTGAAAAGAAGAAAGATAAGTTCGGACCAAAATCATTGATATTCATTCCGCGACTCAAATAATATTCTACATAGGTAAAACCATTTGCCAATGTAAAAGCTAATTGAGTTATAGGATTAGCACCTGCTTCTGCAATGTGATATCCTGAAATTGAAACAGAATAGAAGTTTCGAATACCGTTATCAATAAAATACTGCTGCACATCTCCCATTAATCGAAGGGCAAATTCTGTCGAGAAAATACAGGTATTTTGCGCTTGATCTTCTTTTAAAATATCAGCTTGAACTGTTCCTCGAACCATTTTTAAAGTCTCAGTCTTTATTTTACTGTAAATTTCAGTATCTAAAACTTGATCTCCAGTAACACCAAGCAGCATTAATCCCAAACCATTATTTCCTTCGGGAAGTTCTCCTTGGTATTTTGGTCGCTCAGTACCAGTTTTCTTGTAAATAGCTTCAATTTTCTTTTCTATATCAGCTTCTAAAGAATTCTCAGTAATATATTTCTCACAGTTTTGATCAATGGCAGCGTTCATAAAAAACCCAAGAAGCATTGGTGCTGGACCGTTAATTGTCATAGAAACAGATGTAGATGGGTTACTTAAGTCAAATCCTGAGTACAATTTTTTTGCATCGTCTAAGCAGCAAATTGAGACACCAGAATTGCCGATTTTACCATAAATATCGGGCCTTAAATCAGGGTCGTTTCCATAAAGTGTTACAGAATCGAAGGCAGTTGAAAGTCTTTTTGCAGGTAATCCAAGACTTACATAATGAAAACGCTT
Source organism: Flavobacteriales bacterium (assembly GCA_009926125.1). GTDB lineage: Bacteria > Bacteroidota > Bacteroidia > Flavobacteriales_D > Crocinitomicaceae > UBA952. The sequence continues at coordinate 18,751 of RFPM01000001.1, forward strand.
GTTTGTCCTTTCTGGACCGCCTTCACCTGCAAACATTCGTGTTGGATCTTCACCTTCTCTTTTAAATGGAAATAAACCTGCTGTATAGGGAAATTCTCCAGGATAATTTTCTTGTAAAACCCATCTTAAAATATCGCCCCAACTACTGTATTTCGGTGAAGAAACTTTTGGAATTTGTGAGTGAGAAAGTGATTCAGTGTGCGTCTCAATTTTAATAATTTTTTCACGTACTTTAAATTCAAAATTTGGATTCTTAAATAGCTGTTTTTTATCTTTCCAAGTTTGAATTATCGCCCAGTTTTTAGGATCAAAATTTAATTTTTCTATTTCAAAGGTTTCTTGTAAACTTTTTACTAATCTATCTTTATCCTCGAACTTCGCATTATGCATGGTAGCAATAGCACTATTCAAACCATATAATTTTTCAGCTACAAGCACTTGCTCATTTACCCATTTATCGTAGGAGCGATTATTTTCAGAAATTTCAGATAAATAGCGCGTTCTATCAGGTGGAATCACAAAAATCTTTTCAGACATTTCTCGTGTGATTTCAAAGGTTGAATTTAAATCCATTCCAGTTTTCTCAACAACTTTATCCATAATTACTTTGTACAAGGAATTCATTCCTGGATCGTTGAATTGTGAAGCAATTGTTCCATGAACAGGCATTTCATCAACCGCAGTTTCCCATAAATTATGGTTTCGTTGGTATTGTTTTCTGACATCACGTAAAGCATCAAGAGCTCCACGTTTATCAAATTTATTGAGTGCTATAACATCTGCAAAATCAAGCATGTCAATTTTTTCTAACTGCGTTGCTGCACCGTATTCTGGTGTCATAACATACAAAGACACATCTGAATGGTCTAGAATTTCAGTATCAGATTGACCAATTCCTGAAGTTTCAAGAATGATGAGGTCGTAATTTGCAACTTTTAGAATGCTTATTGCTTCTGCAACATGCTTTGAAAGTGCAAGGTTTGATTGCCGAGTTGCTAAAGAACGCATGTAAACGCGATTGCTTTTAATTGAATTCATTCTGATTCTATCACCCAATAAGGCACCGCCTGTTTTTCGTTTTGAAGGATCTACTGATACAACTGCAATTTGTTTATCGCCAAAATCTACAAGAAATCGCCGCACTAGTTCGTCTACGAGTGATGATTTTCCTGAACCGCCAGTTCCAGTAATTCCTAATACAGGAATTGACTTTGTTTTGGCAAGTGCTCTAAGATCATTTAAAACGACTTTATTTTCTTCAGGAAAATTTTCGGCTGCAGAAATAGCACGTGCAATGGAAGGGATATTTTTTACTGCTATTTCCTTAATTGCATTAGTTATATTTTCACCAACTGGAAAATCACATTGTTGAACGAGATTATTAATCATTCCTTGTAAGCCCATCGTTCTACCGTCGTCTGGGTGATAAATACGCGTAATTCCGTAGTCGTGTAATTCTTTGATTTCTGAGGGAAGAATTGTTCCTCCTCCTCCTCCAAAAATTTTAATATGAGGTGCTCCTTTTTCTTTCAATAAATCACACATGTATTTAAAATACTCGATATGTCCACCTTGATAGGATGTCATTGCTATTGCCTGAGCATCTTCTTGTATTGCACAATCTACAACTTCTTCAACTGATCGATCGTGACCGAGATGAATTACTTCACAACCAGTTGCTTGAATGATACGGCGCATAATATTGATTGCTGCATCATGGCCATCAAAAAGCGAAGCAGCAGTTACAATTCTTATCTTATTAATTGGTTTGTATGGTGCAACTTGTTCCATCTTTTTAGATCTCTTTTTCTGAATGCGATAAAATTACGAAAAAAGCATTATTTATCGGCGAGTTTATCTTCAATAGTGTTGAATTCCTCTTCAGTACTAATTTCGTAGATTCCTCTTTTATTTAGCATATCTTGTATCAGAATGATTTCTGGGTATTTACTGGCAATAATTTCAATTTTAAAGTATTGATTTCCGACAGATTGAATTTCAGTAAAAGTTCGTTAGCCTGAAATTTTATAAAACGATTTGTCATTTCTTAATTTTCTATAGCATGGAAATATAGTTTGATTCATTTCAATTTACCACCTTTTTTAATGAAACCAATAAATTCCCTGAATTGCTTCTTCGATTTAAACACTTTTAAAAATTCACTAAAAAAAGATTTATTTTTTATGCTTGATTCTTCTTGATCTTTTGGTACTTCATTTTCTAAATCTGGTTGTTGCGGAATTAATATTTCTTCCTGTTCTTTAGAAATTTCATCAGCAAGCTCAAAGTTTTTTTGTGCTTTTTGCTTATACCCTAATTTTTCTAGCAGTAAGCCAATATTATTGTATGAAACTGCATCTTCTGGATCGAGTTCAATGGCTTTTTCGTAATCTAAGATTGCAGCCTCTGTATCGCCAAAAAAATCTCTAGCATAAGCTCTAGAAGCATAGCGATATCCGTAAGTATTTTCTAAAAAAACTGCTTGATCAAAATCTTGTAGGGCTGCTTCTTTTTTATTTTGATGTATAAAAATTACTCCACGATCACTAAATAAATTTGCTTCATTTGGAAAGAGGTAAATTAAATCATCAAAGATGTTTAGTGCTTGTTGATAATCCTTCTCCAGCATTAAATTATATGCTTTTTCGTGCTCTTGATTTATAAATTTTTGCATGGATAATATATTTTCTGCAAATATAACGAGACTTGTTGAATAGGCTTTGTAATTTTGCTGCAATAAGATTATGAAAGAAAACGACCAATCCTCTTTAGATAGTGCAAAATTGGCAATTCACGCCACGAAAAAGGTTTTTCGCAAAATGAAACAGGCAAAACCGAATGATTTAGATCAAAAGTTTCACAAAGGTCATGAAGCTGAATTTAAAAAGATGGATTGCTTAAGTTGTGCAAATTGCTGTAAAACAACCAGTCCAATTTTTAGAGATGCTGATATTCGTCGTATTTCTAAGCATCTTCGTGTTAAGGAAGGAAAGTTTATCTCAGATTACTTAAGAATGGACGAGGAAGAAGATTATGTTTTAAAAAGTTCTCCTTGTTCATTTTTGGAAAAAGACAATAGTTGTTCTATTTATGATGTTCGGCCACTAGCATGCAGAGAATACCCTCACACAGATAGAAAAAACATGTTTCAAGTACTGGAAATTACAGCGGAAAATTCATTAATATGCCCTGCAGTTGCGCGTATTGTTCTCGCGATTACTTCTCCAAAAATTTAGGCGTCTTTTTCTTTTGTTGAAATCATTGCCTGGATTTGCTTCATAGTTCTTTGCATTCCTTCAGCACTTCCATCGAGAAATATTGTATTTCCATTTCCATATTCTGCGAAGTTCTTAATTGCTTCTGTCCACATTGAAAATAAAATAACATTGGTGTCCAAATTTGCAGCTTTCATTTCATCTGCGGCTTCACTCATACCTTTAGCCACTTCTTGACGGAATAATGCAACTCCTTGTCCACGAAGCATTGCTGCTTCTTTTTCAGCTAGTGCAGCAATTTTTGTAGCATTTCCATCAGCTTCCGCAGCTTTTGTTTTTGTGATTAATAGCGCTTGACCTTCATTTTCAGCAGCAGCTTTTAAATTGTTTGAAGCAACAACTCTACTCATGCTCTCAATAATCGCTTGATCAAATGTAATATCGTTAATTTGCAAGTCAATTAAATGGTAACCCCACATTTCTAAGGTGTTGTCTATTTGATTTTTTACACTGTCTACTAATTCATGTCGACGACCGAGAATTTCAGACTGTTTTTGACTTGCTACATAGGCGCGAATTGAACCTTCAATTGTGCGGATCAAGGCCTGCATTAAATCTTTATTACTGATAAATTTAAAGGCAACTTTTTTGATTGTCTCTTCTTCGGAGTCTAAAACACTGTAGAGCAACATACTTTTAAAGTAAACATTTGCTTGGTCAATTGTTACTGCTTGAAATTCCATTTCGATACTTTGGTTTTGAATGGAAACCCTGCGGTATATTTGTTCAATTATTGGGATTTTAAAACGTAAGCCAGGCTGCAATATTCTGCGGTATTTACCAAAAAGGGTAACAACAGCAATGGTTCCTTGTGTTACTGTTAGTAGGGAGCTGAAGATTATTAAAGCAATAACTCCGAGAGCAATTAAAAGTGGATTTTCCATAATTTTTTTTTACAAAGTTAGATATAATTGTCATTGGAAATGAATAAATAATTCTTTTATTTTAATATATTTCAATAAATTATCTCATGCTGAAAGAGTCTTTTAATTTTTTAACTTTGCTGTATGAAATTTAAAGATTATCCAATTTCACAATCGATTAAGGCACAGCTAGAAGTAATGGGATTTAATCGCCCAACCGACATTCAATTTCGAGCAATTAAGCATATTTTAAAGGGTGAAGATGTAATGGCTGTTGCGCAAACTGGTACAGGAAAAACAGCTGCATTTGTCATTCCTATGCTCAATCATTTTTTGGTAAAACCAAGAGGGAAATATGCGGGGATTAGAGGTCTTATTTTGGTGCCTACTAGAGAATTAGCAAATCAAATTTCAAAAGTTGTTGCAGAAATTGCCTTGCAAACACATTTGCGAGTTTTAGGTTTGTATGGAGGCGTGGAGCAAGAAAATCAAATAAAAACTTTAAATGATGGAGTTGATGTACTTGTAACAACCCCAGGAAGAATGTTTGATTTAATATCTCAAGGTTTTGTTGATGTCTCAAAATTAGAGATATTTGTTTTGGATGAGGCAGACCTTATGTTAGATTTAGGTTTCAACAAAGATATTCAGGATCTTATTCGTAAAATTCCAAAAAATCGTCAAACTTTATTTTTTACTGCAACAATTTCCAAGAAAATAAAGTCTTTGGCTTATGATGTGGTTCGAGAAGCTATTCGTATTCATGTTTCCCCACAAAATCCAGTTTCTAAAAATGTGGACCATGCAGTAGCATCGATTGAAATGGATGATAAAAGGTTTTTCTTAGAAAATATCTTGAAAGAATATCCAGAAAAAAAATTCATTGTTTTTGCACGCACTAAAGTTCGAGTAGAGAGAATTGTTGCAGCCATGGCTAGAGTTACAGTAAATTCTGAAGCCCTTCACGGCGGAATAGAGCAGAATGATCGCTTTGCCATATTAGATCGTTTTAGAAGTGGTGAGAACAATGTACTAATTACTACTGATGTCGCTTGTCGTGGAATTGATATTCCAGATATGGATTATGTAGTGAATTATGATTTACCGGATAATCCCGAAAATTACGTGCACCGCTGTGGTCGAACTGGTCGTGGAAATAAACGCGGGCAGGCACTTTCCTTTTGTAGTAAAGATGAAAATTTGTTGTTAGATGCGATTGAGTCATATACTGGAGAGGAAGTTCAACGATTTAATATTACAGCAGATGATTACAAAGAAATTCTAAGCGATACTGAATTGAGCGACTATAATTGGAAAAAATTGATGGCTGAGAATGATAACCCAGATGAGTGGGATGATTAATTCCTTAATTTAAAAATTATTATATTTACATAAATGAAAACTACATTATGAAAAAAATAAATTTATTGCTAACAAGCATATTAATGTTTCTTAGTTTCTCCCATTTTTCACAGTCAAAAACAACGGTTTTACATGGCGTAACTTTTTACACGGAAATTAAATTGGCTGAGAACAATTTAGTTTTAAACGGTGGCGGTTTACGAGAAAAATACTTTATTGACTTATATGTTGGTGCATTGTTCTTGCAGCAAAAGTCTAAGGATGCTAGTAAAATATTAAATGCAGATGCACCGATGGCAATTCAACTTAAATTAGTTTCAAACAGTGTTACACGTGAAAAATTTGTTGAATCTGTTAAAGAAGGATTTATAAATGCAAGCCACGGAAAAGCTACCAAAGAGCAAATTTCTAACTTCATCAGCTCTTTTGCTGGAGCATTTAAAAAAGGCGATAAAATTAATTTCGAATACCTTCCAAATAAAGGAGTTACTGTAGAGAAAAATGGATCGCAATTATGTGTAATTGAAGGTTTAGAATTCAAAAAAGCCCTCTTTTCAATATGGCTTGGTAATGTTCCTGCAGATTCAAATTTAAAAGAAGGAATGTTAGGAAAGGAATAAACTAAATTATTGCTTTAAGAATTTCGAATAATAAGTCCTTTCTGCTGTTTTAACCTCAATATAATAGAGGCCTTTTGCTAAGAAATCAATTTTTTGATTTGCAGTAAATTTGTGTTTTGCAAGCAACTTTCCGTTTAGGTCATAAAAGGAAACCGTTTCGCCATTTATTCCATTAATGTTAATTTCATTTGTTGCTGGATTTGGATATACTGAAAAGTTTGACTCAGGTAATTCATTGGTATTTAATAATCCTAAATAAACGGAATCAGAATATTCACAGTCATTTGAATCTAAAATAGTAAGTGAGTACCACCCTGGATTAAGATAAACGATAGTAGATTCTGTACTTTGTTGTCCTTCCCAAATAAATGAATAGGGTGGAGTTCCACCTTCAACAGCTGAAAATATCGAGCCATCGAATGAATTTATGCCACTTGAAAGTGTTACAGTAAAAGTATTACTTAGACCTAAAGGTTCATTTAATGTAATTTGACTTGTTGGGCTCATACATCCGTGTGAGTCAACCCCATAAATTTCGTAGTCGCCCGTAGGAAGTTGATTTAGAATTACAGGGTCAATTATTTGATTGTTTAGAAAAATAACATAAGGAGCAGTTCCTCCACTAGCTGAGGTAAGAATGCTTCCATTTGATTCTCCGTTGCAAAGCACATCGTTTCCTTCTAAATCAATTAAGAAGTTGTCGGGTTCAGCAACAATAAATTCTAGCGTATCTATGCAAACGCGTGTATCTTCTGCAATTAATTGATAGGTTCCAGCAATTAAATCAGTTATTGTGTTCGTTGAGAAGCCATTTGACCAGTTATAAATAACGGAAGTACTCATTGGACCATCAAAAACTTGTATGTATCCTGTTGCTCCATTGTTACACAAAACATTTCCGATAAATGAAGAATCAATTACAGGCGCAGAAAAAGGCACAAATACAGAATCTGTAACAAGGCAACCATTTGCATGGGTAATAATAACTGAGTTCCATCCTTCTACTAAGTTATTATTAGGTTTTGTTGTAATTCCATTTTCCCATAAAAATGTACAGGTACTAAACATACATTGACAACCAGATGAATTTACTACTGCAGCTCCATTTTCATCTTCGGGACAGGTTGGCGACATTATTCCTCCAAAGCTAATTACAAAGGGATCAATTAGAGTAAAGTTCCTTATTTCAAAACAATCCAATGAATTTGTAACTTGCACCCAATAGTTTCCTGCACTAAGATTTTGTAGTGAAGAGCTCGTACTTCCGTTTGACCATAAATAGGTGTGAGGTCCGCCTCCATTTACAAGTGTTAAATTAATTGAGCCATCTGCAAATTCGTTGCAACTAGGTTGAATTATTGAAGCATTTGAAATTACGCTTCCAGGTCCACAATCAGTGCTCGATGAATAATATTCTCCATTATTATTTGTTCCTAAATAAGAACCCCAGGCAATTCCGGCATTTGGGATACTACTGCTTAATTCTATAAGATTTAAATAAATTCCTTTCCATCCAACGGGGTTTAAACTGTCTTTTTTATAGCTGTAAACTAGATCGATGTTATTATCTTGATCAATATCTCCAAAATAAGGAGTAGAACCAAGATTTACGCCAGCTCTAGTATTTCCTAATTGTGAAATCAGTCCATTAGCAAAATCAAGCGCATGAATTTTATTTTTGTAGTGCCCATTTTCAAAATAATTTACTGAAATTACTACTTCATCAAGTCCATTGTTATCAAGATCTAAGGCAGCGGCAGCCGCATAATTTGATTTCCCAATACTATCTTTAAACAAGACTTGGCCTGTTTCTCCATTTAGCATAACTTGATAGAAATCTGAATACGAAGGTGCAATACCTTTGAATAGTACTAAAAAAACATCTTGATTTAAATCACTTGAAAATCTTCCAATTGTAGGCGCTGCACTAGACTCTGTTCCTTGAAGTTGATAATTCCAAGTAGTAGAAAAATCACTTCCTTTAATTTTAGAAACTTTACCTCCGAACGCCTGAATAAATATGTCATATGAATTATCAGGTGTTTTACAAATTGATGCAGGAGCAATAAATCCTTTGCTAATATCACTTGCTAATTCAACAGAGTTTGTAAGTGTATTATTTAATAAGTCGCTAAGCTGACTTGCCCAGAATGAACCTCCTAAATTTTCACCACCTGTTCCATAAAGAATCCATTGAGTTCCATTATTTTGAATGTCTGCAACAATCGGAGAACAATAAGTCTCAGCACTATCAGGAACTACCGCTTTTGCAATTAAGGTCCCATTAATACCATTCACAATCATTAAATATCCTGGAGGGCGGTTTGTCTGCCAATCTGGAGCTGAATGATCTCCGCCATTGCAAACTAAAATATCTGGAAAAGAGTCGTTATTAACGTCATTAATAAATTGCGGGTTATAAAAATTGTACAAACCGCTATCTGCAGGATTAACACTATACGGAAAATAATCCCAGATTAATGAGCCGTTAGCTCCGTTAATGGCTAGTAATTGTGCTTGGCGACCAGTGATAAAAACATCTTTAATTCCATCGCCTGTAATATCTTGAAATATCGCGCTTCCAAAAACTTCATTTCTTGAAGGCCTTTTCCACAAAAGAGATCCATTTAAGCCATTGTAGGCCATAATTCCATTGTTGCTGTAAACACCATCTGTTCCACCACCGATTACAATATCTTTAATTCCATCTTGATTTAAATCGCAGGCTCTTGGGGATGACAAGGTCGGAATTGAGTCTGTAAACGCTTGCCAATTATTAAGTTGAGCTATTACATTTAGATTTAAAAGAAAAATTGTTGCGAATAAAAAAGTTGATTTCATTGTATTTTTTTTCAAAGTTAAGAAAGTTAAGAAAGTTAAGAAAGTTAAGAAATATATTTTTAAAAAGCTTTTCATTGGTTGTATTATTTTAACAAAAATAACCCTTCTAAAGTTCCTTATTCTTACTTTTGCAGAAACAAAAATTGAATGAAAATCTACAATAATATACTGGATACTATCGGAAATACTCCAATTGTTCGCATTAATAAATTAGCGAAAGATGTTTCCGCGCAAGTTTTTGCCAAGATTGAAACAACAAACCCAGGAAATTCTGTAAAAGATAGAATGGCAATAAAAATGATTGAAGACGCTGAAAAATCTGGTTTACTAAAGCCAGGAGGCACAGTAATTGAAGGCACTTCAGGAAATACAGGAATGGGATTAGCACTCGCTTGCATCATCAAAGGATACAAATTAATTTGTGTTTTAAATGACAAGCAATCAAAGGAAAAAATGGATATTTTGCGTGCAGTTGGATCTGAAGTGGTTGTTTGTCCAACAGCTGTGGAGCCAACAGACCCTCGTTCTTATTATTCAGTTTCAAGAAGATTAGCAACAGAAATACCTAATTCTTGGTATGTGAATCAATACGATAATTTATCCAATAGAACTGCACATTACGAGCAAACAGGACCAGAAATTTGGGAGCAAACAGAGGGTAAAATCACACATTTTGTTGTCGGTGTTGGAACAGGCGGAACAATTTCTGGAGTTGGAAAATATCTAAAAGAGAAGAATCCCAATATTAAGATTTGGGGAATAGATACTTACGGTTCGGTTTTTAAAAAATATAAGGAAACTGGAATTTTCGATCAAAATGAAATTTATCCATACATAACAGAAGGTATTGGCGAAGATATTCTTCCGGCAAATGTTGATTTTGATGTTATTGATTTATTTGAAAAAGTAACAGATAAAGATGCTGCCGTTTACACACGTCGTTTGGCTCGAGAAGAAGGAATTTTTGTAGGTAATTCTGCTGGTTCAGCTATAAAAGGTGTTTTACAATTAAAGGATAAACTCACAAAAGATGACATTGTTGTTGTTTTGTTTCATGACCATGGAAGTCGATATATTGGAAAAATATTTAACGATGATTGGATGAGAGAGCGTGGATTTTTAGAAGAAAACTTAAATTCTGCCAAAGATTTAGTAGCTAAAAACAAAGATATGCCACTTGTTTTTTTGTATTCTGAGGAATTAGTTTCTCACGCAATTGCAAAATTGACTAAGAATGGTATTTCACAAATTCCTGTATTAAAAGACAATAAATTTGTAGGTTCTATTGATGACAGTCAAATCTATAAAATTTTGGTAGAACAACCTGACTTGCGAGACGCTCCAATATCATCAATTATGGGTGCGCCTTTTCCAATAGTTAAAGAGGAAACAAGTATTGCAGATATTTCAAAATTAATTTCAAAAGATTCTGCAGCTGTTTTAGTTGAACTATCTGATGGTAGCTTTCAAATTCTAACTCGCTACGATATTTTATCCGCAATGTCCTAATGACAAAGAAGGTCATTATAGATCAAATGCAACGAAGTGTTGAACTTACTTTTCCGCTAAAGCGTATTGTATCTCTTGTTCCTTCACAAACCGAATTATTACATTATTTTGGACTAGAACAGGAAGTTGTAGCAATCACAAAGTTTTGTATTCATCCAAAGAATTGGCATGCTAAGAAACAACGAATTGGAGGGACTAAGAAATTAAATATAGATCAAATTATTGCTTTAAAACCGGACTTAATAATTGGTAATAAAGAAGAAAATACAAAGGAAGATATTTCTATTTTGGAAAAGGTTGTTCCAGTTTGGATGAGTGATGTAAACACATTTGATGCTGCTTTGGATTTTATTCTTGACATAGGATCACTTTTCGGAAAAATAGAAATTACCAAAACTCTAAATACTGAAATTACAAGTAGATTTCAAAAATTAGAAACGATAGGTCAGGGCAGAAGTGTCTTGTATTTTATTTGGGATGAACCGGCTTTTGTCGTTGGCAAAAATACTTTTATAGATGCGATGATTTCTAAAATTGGATTTACTAACGTTTGTAAAGCTGACCGTTATCCTGCTTTAGCTGATTTAAAAAATATAAATCCAGATTTTGTGTTTTTAAGTTCGGAGCCCTTTCCTTTTTCTGAAAATCACAGCAAAAAATTCCAGGAATTATTTCCGTCATCTAAAATTATTTTTGTCGATGGCGAGATGTTTTCATGGTATGGCTCTCGCATGTTGTTAGCAAGTGATTATTTCAAGTCTTTTTTAAAATAAATATGCGCGACGAAAGACATATTCTTTTTTATGATGGCACTTGTGGAATTTGCAGTCGCAGTGTTCGTTTTATTTTAAAAAATGAATCTGATGAAAGACTAAATTTTGCAGCACTTCAAAGTGATTTTTCAAGTGAATTCCTTGGTAATTTTAATATTGAAAGTAGTAATTTAACAACGCTCTATTTTTATTCAAATGGAATTATTTATTCTAAATCTCGTGCACTATTTGCCTTACTCCCTTTTTTAAAATGGTATTATTCTTTTTTTTATTTGGGATTTCTAATTCCTAGGTTTATTCTTGATTTTTTCTACGATATACTTGCAAAGAATAGAAAACGTTTTTTTTCTAGTACTTGTGACTTAAATATGTTTTCAAAAAGTAGATTTATTCCTTAATTTTTTACCACTGAAACGCTTTTTCATCTAGCCATTTATCTTGAACGCGCATTGTTTGTTCAATAATATCTCTTACGCAACATTTACCACCATCATAAGGTGATTGATAAGAAACAATCATTTTCACATCTATTGCAGCATCTTGTGGGCAGGTAGAAAGACCTACTTTTTTTAAAACCGGTATATCTGGAATATCATCTCCCATATATAAAATTTCAGCATCTTTAAGTTTGAACCTCTTTTTGATGTCTTCATAGCACCTTAATTTTTCATGAACAGATAAATGCACTTCAGTAACACCAAATTCCATGAGTCTAATTCTCACTTCTTCAGAATTTCCGCCAGAAATAATAAAAATATTGTAGCCCATTTTAGCTGCATACTGAAAGGCATAGGCATCTTTTGAATGAATTGTTCGGACAATTTCATCTTTAAAAAGGTACACTTTTCCATCAGTCAAAACTCCATCAACATCAAAGATAAAAGTGCTAATAGTGTTTAATTTTTCTTTGTAGCTAATCATTTTTATATGTTTCAATAATACTTTTTGTTAATAGTTTATATAGCTCTAAGCTTGTACCGGTCAATAAATGTTCGTGTTCAGCAATAACTGATAAGTCCATTCTTCTAGCAGGTCCGGTTTGTGCTTTTTTTGCGCCTAATTCCTGAATTTTTGAGAATGTTTCATTGAGAATTGGCTTAAACAGCTCCCAATCAAGATGATTCTTTTGCGCTTCCTGTTGTGCAATATAAACGATGTGATTTGCGAAATTATTGACAATCACTGCGGATAAATGAATTAATTTTCGCTGTTCTGAATTGCTAAATTGAAAGGAGAAATCAAGTTTTTCGCAGAGTTCTGAAAGTAAGCCAAGAAGGTGAATATTCTTTGCTTCTAGAAGAATTGGAATTTGATCAACTTCTAGCGTTCTATTCTCTGTAAATGTTTGAAGCGGGTAAAAAACCCCACAATTTGGGTGCTTTATTTCTGCCAAGTCAATCGAGCCAGCAGTATATGCGATAAATTGCTTTTCTGGAAAGGAATTAATAATTTCTATTACAGAATCATCATTTGTAGCTACAAGAATTAAATCTGCTTGAAGTTCCAGGTAGTTTTCTGTATAATGACAATTTAGTTTATTTGCTAAAGGAATTCCGGTGTCATTATTCCGACTTGAAACAGCAAAAACTTCAATGCCTTTTTTATAAATTAGATTGCCAAGTGTATTTGCAACTTTTCCAGAGCCAATTATAGCAATTGATTTAATGTCGTATATAGAGATCATTTCCCATGACATTGCTTATATTTCTTTCCACTTCCGCAAGGACAGGCATCGTTTCTCCCCACTTTAGGATCTACAACAATTGGTTGTCTTTTTTCTTCTTGCGGAATCGAATTTTGAATTGCTTGCTGAAAACCTTGTCTTCCTTGAAATTGAGGAAGTGGGGTGGAAGAAGTACGATTAGAATTCGTTTGAGATTTTTCGTAATTACTTTGTTTTTCGTCCTGATTTGTACTTTTTAGTTGCTGTTCAATTGGAATATCCATTCGCATTAATAAATCTACAGCCTCTTCATTCAAACGATTCATCATAGCTTTAAACAACTCATACGATTCTAGTTTATAGACTACAAGCGGATCTTTTTGCTCATACGTTGCGTTGTTTACAGCAGATCTTAAATCATCCATTTCGCGTAAATGTTCTTTCCATTCATCATCAATTTTTGAAAGGATAATATTTTTCTCAAACGATTTAGAGATGATTTTACCTTGCGTTGAATAGGCATCTTCAAGGTTAACAATCAGTTCCATTTCTCTTCTGCCATCACTTAAAGGAAACACAATATTTTTATATTTATTTGACATTGTTTCATAAACATGTTTTATTTGTGGAAGCGCTTTAGCTGCGATTTTATCACACTTTCGATCGTATTGTTCTCGCATTCCTTGGTACACTTTATCGACTAATAGCCCTTTATCCATACTCAAGAATTCAGTTTCATCTACCGGGGAATCAATACCAATTAGTCGAACTAATTCCAATTCAAAATCTTGAAATGTTCCTTGTCCGTTAAATGAAACAACGGAGCTGCATAACTCATAAAACATATTGTCAACATCAATGTCCATTCGATCACCGAAAAGTGCATTTTTACGTTTCTTGTATATTTTTACTCTCTGTGCATTCATTACATCGTCGTATTCAAGTAGACGTTTACGCATTCCAAAGTTGTTTTCTTCTACTTTTTTCTGTGCTCGTTCTATAGATTTTGAAACCATTCCATGAGAAATAACTTCACCCTCTTGTAAGCCCATTCTATCCATTAATTTAGCAATTCGTTCTGATCCAAATTTACGCATCAAATCATCTTCAAGTGAAACAAAAAAGCGAGATGAACCTGGATCTCCTTGTCGACCAGCTCGACCTCTTAATTGTCTGTCTACACGTCTTGAATCATGTCTTTCAGTACCAATAATTGCTAATCCACCTGCTTCTTTCACACCTTCACCAAGTTTGATGTCTGTACCACGACCAGCCATATTTGTTGCAATTGTAACGGCTCCTGGTAGACCGGCATTGGCAACGATTTCCGCTTCTTTTTGGTGGTATTTTGCGTTTAGAACTTGGTGTTGAATTTTCTTCATTTGCAGCATTCTACTTACCAATTCAGATATTTCAACTGTTGTTGTACCAACTAAAACAGGTCTTCCAGCAGCTACAAGAATTTCAATTTCCTCAATAACAGCATTGTACTTTTCGCGAGCAGTTTTATAAACAAAATCGTCTTGATCTTTTCTAGTTACCGGACGATTTGGAGGCACCACAATTACATCTAATTTATAAATATCCCAAAATTCCTTTGCTTCAGTTTCAGCTGTACCAGTCATTCCAGCAAGCTTATGATACATTCTAAAGTAATTTTGTAGTGTAACAGTTGCATAGGTTTGTGTAGCAGCTTCTACCTGAACATTTTCTTTCGCTTCAATTGCTTGGTGAAGACCATCAGAATACCTTCTTCCCTCCAAAATTCTTCCAGTAGATTCATCAACAATTTTAACTTTTCCATCTAAAATAACATATTCCACTTCTTTTTCAAAAAGCGTGTAGGCTTTTAATAACTGACTAACAGAATGAATACGTTCAGATTTTATAGAATACTCTCGAACTAAAGCATCTTTTATTTCGAGGTATTTTTCTTTATCTAAATTTTGTTTTTGAATTACCGCAATTTCTGCCCCAATATCAGGCATAATAAAGAAATTTCTGTCTTCAGAACCCGAAACAAGATCAATTCCTTGGTCTGTTAATTCAATAGTATTATTCTTTTCATCAATTACGAAAAACAAATCTTTATCGATTTTTTTCATTTGTTTTCCTTGTTCCTGCATGTAAAAATTTTCAGTTTTCTGCAAATGGACTCTGATTCCTGGTTCAGATAAGAATTTTATGAGTGTTCTGTTTTTTGGTAAACCTCTAAAAGCACGTAACAAGGCAATTCCTCCATCTTCAAGCATCTTCTTTGCTTCATTTTTATCTTCAGGTGGTGTATTTATAACAGTCAATAATTTTTTTGCTTCGATAAGACATTGTTGCACATACTGTTTTTGTGCTGCTACAACTTTTTCAATTCTTGGTTTAAGTTCATGAAACTCATGCTCATCTCCTTTTGGGGTTGGTCCAGATATAATTAAGGGAGTACGAGCATCATCAACTAATACTGAATCGACCTCATCAACAATTGCATAATGGTGTTTTCTTTGAACTAAATCATCAATATGTCCGGCCATGTTATCCCTTAAATAATCAAAGCCAAACTCATTATTTGTTCCAAATGTTATGTCAGCTGCATAAGCATTTCTTCTTGCGCTTGAATTTGGTTGATGCTTGTCAATACAATCAACAGTAAGGCCGTGAAATTGATAAATTGGCCCCATCCATTCAGAGTCGCGTTTTGCTAGGTAATCATTAACTGTTACAATGTGTACTCCTTTACCAGCAAGCGCGTTTAAGTATACGGGTAAAGTTGCAACAAGTGTTTTTCCCTCACCTGTTTGCATTTCTGCAATATTTCCTTTGTGAAGACAAGCGCCACCCATGAATTGCACATCGTAATGTACCATGTTCCAGATAATTTTCGTTCCTGCTGCCGTCCATTCATTATGCCAAATAGCTTGATCGCCTTTTATCGTGATCCCATCTTTTTTTACTGCTAATTCACGATCAAAATCTGTTGCAGTTACAGCAAGTTGACCATTATTGGACCACCTGAAAGCAGTTTCTTTAATAACAGCGAACGCCTCTGGAAGAATTTTGAGTAGACTTAATTCAATCTGTTCATCGATTGCTTTTTCAAGTTTATCTATTTTATCAAATAAATCTTCTTTGTTTTCTATTGCTGTATTTATATCGTCAGCTTCTTTTCGCAACTCAGAAATTTCATTTTCGAGACTTAATTTCTCTTGTTGAATTAAATCTTTAAATTGTCTAGTCTTTTCTCTCAACTCATCATCGCTCAAATTTTTTAACTGAGCATTAAAAGCAAGTGCTTCTTCAACATATGGCCAATAAAACTTTTTATCTTTTGTATTTTTGTCGCCAAAAATTTTTTTTAGTAGGTCCCCAATCATTAACTTGATATTTTACAAGCATCAAAGTTAAGCATTTATATAGTTAATTTGTTTTGTTTCTCTTAACTATCTTGTATTTTTTTTTAATAGCTTATTTCACTCTTAATTTGAAAGCTTGTTAATAAGTTTTGTTAATTATTTCTTCAAGTATTTCTATACCAAGCAAGCGAATTAAATTTATCTTTGTAGCATGCATGAAATGATATTAATCTTAGATTTTGGTTCACAGTATACACAGTTAATTGCTAGAAGGATTCGTGAATTAAATGTTTACTGCGAAATTCATCCCTGGAATAAAATCCCTAAAATTGAATCAAATGTTAAAGGTGTAATTCTTTCAGGCAGCCCATTTTCTGTCAGAGATGCTTCTTCTCCTCGTCCAGATTTATCAGAAATAAAAGGAAAAATTCCCCTTTTAGGTGTTTGTTTCGGTGCTCAATTTTTGGCGCATTATTTTGGAGGAGAGGTATCACCGTCTTCTACTCGTGAATACGGGCGTGCAAATTTGTCTTTTGTTGAGTCAGATAATATCTTAACGAAAGGAATGTCCAATGATTCACAAGTTTGGATGTCACACGGAGATACAATTGCTCGAATACCTTCCAATTATTCAATTATTTCAAGCACAAAGGATGTTGAGATTGCTGGATATGCTATTAACGATGAACAAACATTCGGCATACAATTTCATCCGGAGGTTTATCATACTAGCGAAGGAAAATTATTGCTTTCTAATTTTATAGTTTCTATTTGTAAGTGTAGCTGTGATTGGACGCCAGATTCATTTGTAGAAGAAACTATTAAAGACTTACAAACTAAACTTGTTAATGATAAAGTTATTTTGGGTTTATCTGGAGGAGTTGATTCTACTGTAGCAGCAATTTTGTTACACAAGGCTATTGGTGAGAATCTTCATTGTATTTTCGTTGACAATGGGCTTTTGCGTAAAGATGAATTTGAAACAGTTCTAGAGTCCTACAAAGGAATGGGCTTAAATATTAAAGGAATAAGTGCTGCTGATAAGTTTTATAAAGAACTTAAAGGTCTAACTGATCCTGAATTGAAAAGAAAAGCAATAGGCAAAGTATTTATAGATGTTTTTGATGAAGAATCAAAAAAGGTTAGTGGTGCAAAATGGCTCGGACAAGGTACAATTTACCCTGATGTAATTGAGTCAATTTCTGGTACGGGTGGCCCTTCTCAAACTATAAAATCTCACCATAATGTTGGTGGTTTACCCGATTACATGAAATTACAAGTTGTTGAACCATTACGCTTACTTTTTAAAGATGAAGTAAGGAGAATTGGACGATCTTTAAAGATTGACAATAAACTTTTGGAACGACATCCTTTTCCTGGTCCAGGTTTAGGAATAAGAATACTTGGCGAGGTTAGTTTGGAAAAAGTAAGGATTCTTCAAGAGGTTGATGCAATTTTCATCAATGGTTTAAAAGAAGATAATTTGTACGATAGTGTTTGGCAAGCTGGGGCAATCTTTTTACCTATTCAATCTGTTGGTGTGATGGGCGATGAGCGAACATATGAAAATGCGATTGCACTTAGAGCTGTTTCCTCAACTGATGGAATGACAGCTGATTGGTGTCATTTACCCTATGAATTCTTAGCTAAAATATCAAATAAAATTATTAATCAGGTTAAAGGAATAAATAGGGTAACCTATGACATTAGTTCAAAGCCACCTGCGACAATAGAATGGGAATAATATAAAGATTATGAAAACTACTTTTATTTATTTTTCACTATATTTTTTCCTTTTTAGCAATTTAATTGCCCAGCAATATGTTCCGGTTACATTTAAAAAAGACAATTATTTTTACAATCATACTGTAATTGAAGGTAATTCACTTTTTAATCTTCAGAAAATATATGCTTGCCCAGCTGAAGATATTTTAAATGCAAATGAAGGAATCGAAAGGGGGCTTGATGTAGGCGAAGTAGTTTTTATCCCAGTTCATAAAAAAACAATAACTCACATTGTCAGTTCAAATGAAAGTATTTACTCTTTGTCTCGCTTGTTTTCTGTTCCTATTGATTCTATTGTAAAACACAATCTTATTTCTGGAAATGAACTAAAAATAGGCCAAAGATTAAGTATTAAAGATGCGATTATCCCAATTTTAAAAGAAGTTTCTACTAATAGTGAAGGAAATCTAAAAAATATTCCCTCTAATGACCTTACAAGCTCTCTTAATTCAAATTTAATGAATGACGATTTGTTTGTTTTGCACACAGTTCAGAGTCAGGAGTCACTTTATACTATATCGAAACGTTACATGGTTTCAATAAATGATTTAATAGAGTTAAATAATTTAAAAACGAGTAAAATTTCTCCTAATGACGTACTAAAAATTAAATTAAAAGAGGAAAATAAAGGAGATATAGAACAGCGAAATGTTCCACCTTCACAAAAAACTGAATCTATTCAATTTCCCTCCTTAAAGGATAAAAAATCTTTGTCTGTTGCTTTATTTCTTCCTTTTAATTTAGATTCTAGGTCAGATATAAATAAATCTATATCCAATGCAGCCATTGAGTATTATATGGGAGCAAAATTAGCCATTGATTCACTTAGTGATTTGGGTTTTAAAGCAGAATTTTTTATTTACGATTACTTTGATAAAACTAAAAGTTTGCAAACTATTTTAGAACAAAAATCCTTTCTTTCAACGGATTTAATAATCGCACCACTTCATCAAAAAGAAGCGGAAATTGTTGCAGAATGGGCTTTAAAGAATAATGTTAAAATGATTTATTCTGTTACTTTTTCAAACTTTTTATTTGAAAATAAAAATGCGTATGCAATGGTTACGAATAACAATATACTTCTTGAAAAACTTGCTGTAGAAATGATAACAACTAAAAAAGATCAACAACTTGTTCTGGTAAAAAGTGGAAATGCCGCGGATGATTTAATGTATCAGCATTTTTTATCAGCTTTTCGAGCTGAAGTTGCTTTAAAATATAATTCAAAAATAATTGAAGCTAACTATGATAATTATAAACTTTTTACTAAAAATGGTCGTTCAACATGCTTTATTTTTTTATCAAACGAAAAAGAAAAAGTAATTGCCCTTTTAAATCATTGTAAAGAAAATGAATTATTTCAAGTTGTCGGATTAAAAGAATGGATTGAATTTAAGGAAATTAATAGTGAAATCAAGAATAAATTTTCTTTTTATTATATGGCGCCTAGTTATTTTTCATACAATGACCCTGCCTTAAAAACATTTCATAAGCTTTATAGAAAAAAATATAACGCAGATTTGACAAAAATGGCTTGTCTCGGCTATGATGTAGTTTATAATGCATGTAAGTATTTTATGACAGATGAAGTAGCTTCAAGAGGACTGATTAGTAATTTTTCATTTGTTGAAAACCCTGATGGAAAAGGTTTTCAAAATACAGGGTGCTTCCTTCTTAAGTTTGAAGATTTTGAATCTAAAATTACATTTCAAAATGAATAAGTCTCAAATAGAATCAGAATTTAGGAAGCTTCAGGATTACATTTGTGGGGAATTAGAACTATTGGATGGCAAGACAATATTTAAAGAAGATGCTTGGACGCGCGATGAAGGTGGAGGAGGTTTTACCCGAACAGTAACAGATGGAAATATTATCGAAAAAGGTGGGGTAGCTTTTTCTGCTGTTCATGGTGAAGTTAGTGATGCAATGAAAAGTCAATTGGCAATGACTGATGGTGATTTCTTTGCTTCTGGAGTTTCTGTCGTATTACATCCAAAACATCCAAAACATCCCATAATTCATATGAATGTTCGCTATTTTGAGCTAGATAACGGCACTTATTGGTTTGGAGGAGGAATTGATTTATCTCCTCATTATGTTGATTTAAGAGCTGCACGAGCTTTTCATCTTTCACTTAAAAAGGTTTGTGACAAATATAATCCAGAATTTTATTCAAAGTTTAAAGTTTGGGCTGATACTTATTTCTTCTTGCCTCATCGCAATGAATCAAGAGGAGTAGGAGGTATATTTTTTGATAATCAGAATGAAAATTCTAGACTTTCAAAAATACAATTATTAAATTTCTGTTTGGATTTAGGTCGGGAATTCCCTGTTATTTATAGAGAGCAGATTGAATTTAAAGCTTATGATACACCAACTTTAGAAGAATTAAAATGGCAAGCATTAAGACGTGGGCGCTATGTTGAATTTAATTTATTACATGATCGTGGAACTAAATTTGGAATTTATTCTTCCGGAAGAACAGAGTCTATTTTAATGAGTATGCCGCCAATGGCAAATTGGGAGTATAATTTTACTCCTGAAGAAAATTCAGAAGAAGATAAAACTCTGAAATTCCTTAATGGAAAAATTAAATCGTTTTTATGAATTTTATAATTTATATTTGTTAAAAGTTAAAGTATGTTATCTAAAATTTTGAGAAATTGTGTCTTAGCATTCATATTTTTGATTCATGTTAATTCATTTTCTCAAACTCCAACAGCTTCTTTTATTTCGTCTCCGGCAAGTTCAAGTGGAACAGTTACTGTTTGTGTCGGACAAGCGGTTACATTCGTAAATACTTCATCTAGTACGCTCTCAGGTTCTACCTACACTTGGAATTTTGGAGTAGGGGCAATTCCAGCTACAGCAAGTGGTATAGGTCCTCATACAGTTACATATAGTAGTCCAATTTCATCTACTACAGCAAGTTTAAATGTTAACAATAATAATGGACAACAAAGTAATTCTTCTTTAACTGTTGTTGTAAATTTATCTCCGATTTCCAATTTAACTTTGCTAAATACGGCCTCAAGTTTTGGAACAAGTACAACAAATGGACAAATACTTTTTAGAAATTGTACAAGTAATTCTATAACATCATTTCAATTTAGTAGTTCATATGCTTCGTCTGTTACTCAAACATTTAACTGGGGAGATGGAAGCCCTAATTCAGTGCAAACTGATTTATCTGCAACGAATCAAATTTCACATAATTATGGTTTAGGTCAATTTGTACTCACACACACTGTAGTTTTAGCAAATGCATGCCAAGTTGTTAAACAATATTTTGTTTTTAATGGCGAGGCTCCAATAATTACTGTTTCAGGTTCAGGGCAGACAACCTGCCTTCCTTTTCCATACTCTATAGACGTTTTATCTAATAATATTCCTGGTACTGTTTATACAGTTTCTTTTACTGATGGGAGTCCAGCAAACATTTTTTCATCTACAAACGATACAACTATTTCACATGTTTTTAATACTTCATCTTGTGGAGAGAGTTATCAAGTTGGACCAATTACTATTGAAAATGCATTTCAGTCTACAATAATAGCACAAAATGCTTGTGGTACTAGTTTTGCTACTCTGGGCCCAATTACTATTTCAACTGGTACAGACGCGATTTATAGCTATTCTCCTGCATCTCCTATATGTGAAGGTGAACCTGTAACATTTACAAATGAATCTTACAGCGGAGAAAATGTAAATCAAAACGGGTGTACAACCAATTATGGTTTTTATTGGTCTGTTATGGAAACAAATGGTTGGAATGTAACGTCTGGTTCATTGGGTTCAAATAATGGTGCTATAGGTTCTTCTTATGATTTTGCAACTTGGAATACGCCTGTTCAGAATGAGCTTGAAATTACCTTTGACACTCCGGGTGATTATCATGTTTGGCTACATACAGGTAACGCGTGTGGCGTTGATTCAGTAATGCAATTAGTTACAATACTTCCAAATTCAAGAGTCAATATCAATCCAATCAATCCTTTTATCTGCTCAGGAGATTTGTCTGATACAATCTTTATGTCTTCGAGTATAGAAGGTTATTTAATATCTTGGGAAGTAACTGATGTACTAAATGTTGATGGATTTAATCCCGCATATGGTTCTGGAACAACAACTGATACTATATTTCCTGTGCAATTAATAAACACATCAAATATTCTTGGATATGTCGTTATAAATGCAAGCGTTGGTTGTTCTGATTTGCCTCCAGCGATTGACACTTTATTTGTGTATCCTCAGGGAAATTTGATAGTATCGCCCTTACAAGATTATTTGTGTAGTAATGAAACTACTGATATTGATATATCTAGTAATCTGCAAAATGCAACTTTCACCTGGACAGTATTATTTCCAAGTATAATTTCAGGGGCATCTTCTGGATCTGGGAATACTATTTCACAAACTTTATTTAATTCAGGCACTACCATAGCAAATGTTACCTACACAATATATATTGGTAATGTTACTTGTCCCGGAGATTCAATTGTGGTAATCGTTGCAGTCCAACCAGGAATTAACTTGAATCAAAATAATGACACTACTCTCTGTCCTGGATCTCTTTTAAATCCAATAGACTATATATCTTCTCCAGTTGGAGCGACTTATACATGGACTAATAACAATACTTCTATTGGTATTGGAGCCTCCGGGAATGGACAAGTTCCTACTTGGACTACTCCAGCTAATAATACAGGTAATCCAGTTGTTGGAACAATTACAGTTACTGCACTTTTAGATCCAAGTTGTCCTCCTTCAGTAACTGATTTTATTGTTACGATTTCTCCTTCATCAAATTTAGAAGTTTCAACTCTTGATACATTGGTTTGTAGTGGTCAATCTCCTGATGTTATTGTTCAAAGTAATGTTTCATCGGCGATTATTACTTGGACTGCAATTGCTCCTCCAAGTATTTCAGGTTCTTCAAATGGAAATGGAAACCCAGGAAATATTGATGACATTTTAATAAACGACGGTTCAACTTCAAGTAATGATACAGTTTTTTATACTATTGCTATATCAAATGTGCAATGTCCTAGTTCAAATTTAATTGTTAGTGTGACTGTTCAACCTCAAATTTCCATGAATGATATTCCAAATATTTTAGTTTGTCCCGGTCAACCCTTAATTAATCCTGTAGATTTTACTACAATACCAAGTGGTGGAACTTTTACATGGACAAATTCTAATACTGCTATTGGTCTTCCTTCTTCAGGTTCTGGTCAAATTGCATCCTGGACTGCCCCTTCTAATACTACTTCTAGTGCTATTGTAGGAAACATTACGATTTCTGCACAACTCAATGGATGTCCAATTGTTCAAGATGTCTTTAGTGTTACGATTAATCCAACTCCAGATTATGTTTATACATTAAATCCTTCAGATGGTATTTCATGTATTTCAACTACCGCCTCAATAAACGGCACAGTTTCCATCCCAAATTCAAGTATAGTTTGGTCGGGGCCAAATATTATTTCTGGTCAAGGAAATGACTCAATAATAGTAGGAAGTGCCGGAACTTATGTTATTTCAATGACGGATATTGCAACTGGATGCAGCGCAAATGAACTGATTCAAATTGATCCACCAACACTAATAAATATTATAGACGCTGCATCTGAAAACATTACTTGTAATGGTTTGTCAAATGGTTCTATTTCTATTTCAACTGATAATTTTAGTCTTGTAACTTATACTTGGACTCCAAACGTAGGTTCTGAACCTATTATTTCAGGATTAGCTCCAGGTTCGTATACAGTAAACGTATCTAATAGTGATTTTTGTGAAGATCAAACTACAATTATAATTACAGAGCCAAGTTTAATTTCTATAACTCCTGTTGACAGTATTGGTTCAGAATGTGGTGAAGCTAATGGTTCACTTTCTGTTATCGCAAGTGGAGGTCAAGGTCCTTATTCTTATAATTGGGATAATGGTAATACTGGAGCTAATAATACAGAAATTGATGCTGGAAATTATAGTGTAACTGTAACAGATAATTCAGGATGTTCAGTTTCTAATTCTTTTGATTTAGGGTGCACAGAATTAATTCCAATTATTATACCTCAGTTTATTTCTCCAAATGGTGATGTAAAAAATGATACTTGGATTATTCAAAATTTAGAACTTTATCCAGATAACAAAGTATGGGTTTATAATAGATGGGGTAATTTAGTTTTTAGCTCAGAACCGTATGATAATGCAAATGGTTGGGATGGAACATATACTGGACTAGGAAAAACTGGGCCTTTGCCAGCATCTACATATTTTTATTTAATTGATACGATGAAAAAATCTCAAGATGTGTATAAAGGTTATTTAGAAGTTCAACCGTAGACTTATGAAGAAAATACTTCTTATTATATTTATAGTAAGCTCACTTGTTTCAAATGCACAACAAGATGCTCAAGCATCAATGTATTTTTTCAATCCGTTGAATTATAATCCAGCTTATGCCGGCACACGAGGATCTTTAAATTTAACAGCTGTTCATCGCTCTCAATGGGTTGGCTGGGAAGGTGCCCCTAGTACTCAGTTTTTATCGATTCACGCTCCAATAGTGAGAAAGAGAATCGGTCTTGGTGCAAATTTGAGTTATGACAATATTGGTTCGCGATCAAACCTAAGTGCTATGGGGAATTTCGCTTACCATTTACAACTAAATTCTAAAAGTTTACGCTTGTCATTTGGTGCTTCAGCTGGAATTAATTCAAATCAATATGATTTTAATGGTTTAATTGTGAATGATAATACTGATATACATTATCTTACCTCAAATAAGTCAGTATCTCCGAACTTCGGTGCTGGACTTTATTTGCATTCAAATAAGGGCTATTTAGGTTTTTCTCTTCCTAGATTAATTGAAAAGTCAATTGATAATAATACAAGTAAATCATTTTTACAAAAACACTATTATTTAACTTCTGGTTATGTTTTTAATGTAAATAGTGTTACTGACATAAAACCTTCAATATTAATTAAGTACACACAAAATGCACCAATAACAGTAGATTTTAATTATTCCATGTTTTTTTATAATAAGCTATGGATAGGGTTAATGTATAGGATGCATGAGTCAGTAGGATTTAATAGCTCTTTTCTTGTAAAAGAAGCATTTACACTGGGATATTCATTTGATTACCCAATAAATAATCTCCGATTGAATAATTTTGGTAGCCATGAAATATTATTTTCATTTGATTTGAGATCTAAAAACCGCGCATTTATTAGTCCAAGATATTTTTAAATATGAAATTTCAATTACTATTTAGTTTATTTTTTGCGTTTCTTGTTAATTCAATAAATTCTCAAACCTATAAGTTAGAGTATGCACAAAAGCTATCTGGTCAATTTAATTTCGTTGAAGCTTATCCAGTTTGGGAAGATTTGTCAAATGTATTCTTGAAAAAACAAAAAGGAGATTGGGAATATTTACGTCAGGCAGCAAAAGCTGCAGAAAAGTCAGAGCAATACGAAAAAGCATTGTATTGGATTAAAATTTTGGTAGATAAAAACAAAGCATTAGCGAAAGACTACCCTTCTTATTTTTCTTTATTATGTATTAATAAGAAACATAATTTACTAGAGCCCGCTGTTCAAATTGCTCTTGAAAGATTTCCTTCAGATAGTTCTATTTTATTATGGTCAAAAAATACGGGGAAAATTATTGAAGCAAATTCAAAAATCTCAGAATACAAAGTTGAAAATTTTAGAACACAAAAAAGAGGAGAGGAATTTGCAGCAGTTCCATATAAGGAAGGCCTTATTTTAGTTTCAAATAAAAGAAATACTGGTTTTATTAATCGACTATATGGAAGAACCAATCAACATTTTTTAGATTTAATTTTTATTTCTAATCCCATTTTAAATAGGGAGAAAGATGACCTTTGGAAAGAAATAAAAAGAACTAATTCTCATGATGGTCCAATTTCTTTTTCTTCAGATTATTCTCTTGCTGCAATTACTAGTAACCAAATAGAAGTTTACCAAAAAGACAAAATTAAGTATGCTAATTTAGAACTAACTATTTTTAAATCTTCTGACAATAAATGGTCTGCAACAAATTTATTTAAATGGAATAATCCTTCTTATTCATGTGGTCATGGTTTTTTTGATGGCTTAGGTGATTTATATTTTGCTTCAAACATGCCTGGAGGATTTGGAGGTTCTGATTTATATAAATGCACGTGGAATGGATCGAAATTTGAAGCGCCGATTAATTTAGGTAATACAATAAATACAAGTAAAGATGAATTTTCCCCATTTCACGACGAGAACAGGGGAGTTTTATATTTTTCATCAAACGGTTGGCCAAGTCAAGGTGGATTGGATATATTCTCAACTGATTTATTAACTTTTGAGCCTGAAAACTTGGGTAGCCCAATTAATACATCAGCAGATGATTTTAGTTTTTTTCTAAATACAGAAACTGATAAAGGCTATCTTTCTTCAAATCGAAATGAATGGAAGGATAATGTTTTTTTAATTTCCAAGTCAAAAAGCGATATTAAACCTTCAATTTCTGTTATTGCATGTGATAATACGCCACTAATTAATGTTCCAATTAGAATTACAGACTTAGAATCTTCCTTAAGAGTAACTCGCATAACAAATAGTGATGGAATATTTAATTTTAAACCTAGGGTAAATTCATCATTCTCTTTTTATTATTGTGGAGATGATAAGTATGCTGCAGATAGCATTCAATTTTCATATAATGAAGAGCTTGACACTGAGATTAAGTTTCAAGCTAAGTTGAAAAATCAAATTGTTAAAATTAATTTTGTAGATCAAAATAATAATTTTCTTTCTGGTGTTCAACTTTCTTCATATTCAAAGGGCATAATAAAATCTAAATATATATCAAATGACGCTGAAGGTGAAATAATATTTTCTACCCAAGAATTTTTTAGTTTAGATTCTATTAAAGCTAATTTAATCAATTATGAAGATATATTACTTGCTACTTCGGATTTAGCTAAAAATAAATGTTCTGATACAATCTTTTTTACTATTAATATGCTCAAAGAAACAGGTGAGGACTGGATTAATTTAGGTTTAATACTTTATGACTTTGACTTATTTAATCTTCGGCCTGAAGGGAGATTAGAATTGGATAAATTGGTTCGATATATGAAGCAACATCCTGATGTATTTGTTGAATTACAATCTCATACGGATTCAAGGGGTACTTATGATTACAATATATGGTTGGCTGAACAACGATCACAAAGTTGTGTAAATTATATCATAAGTAACGGTATTTCAAGTTCTCAAATTATTCCAAAAGGTTATGGTGAAAGAAGACTTAAAAACTCTTGTAATGATTTTACAGTTTGTACAGAAGATGAACACCAAGAAAACCGAAGAACTGAATTACACATTAAACTAACAAAGGATGCAATAATTGATTCTTCAAATCTAAATTCAAACTTAAAAATAAATAATTCGCTAATATTAAGTGATTCAATTTATTTCAGAGTCCAATTAATTTCGTCAAGTAAAAAAATAGGTTCTACTTCAAAAATATTTAGAAACTTGCCGATTTATGAGTACGAAGACAAAGGCCTTTATAAATATTGTTTAGCTGAAAAATTTAATAATATTGAAAGCTCCAAACAAAAAGCTTTATCATTAAGGTTAAATGGTTTTCCAGAAGCATTTATCGTTGTTTTCAAGAATGATAAACGTTTTAAATAAGTAATTTAAAGAATTATAACTCCATAACTTATCTTAATCTCAGGATTTAAACTTGACTTTACGGAACAATATTTGTCAATTGAAAGCTGAATAGCTCTTTCTACTTTAAGTAAATCAATTTCCTCATCGATGGAGAAAACAAGATGGATTTTTTCAAAGGGACTTGGTACGCTATTCTTCTTAGTTGCATCCACAGAAACCTCATATTTTTTTGGTTCTATGTGTTGCTTGTTTAAAATCATTAAAACATCAATAGAAATACAAGCAGCCAAAGCACCTGCTAAAAGCTCCATTGGTGTTAATCCCTTATTTTTTCCTCCAATGTCTTTTGAAGAATCAATTTTACAGATCGTTCCACTTTCATTTTCTAACTCAAAAACATAGGGTTTTTCTATTCGATTTAATTCTAATTTCATTTCTTTTTGAGTTAATTATTATCACCTCAAATGTACATATTATGAATAATATCGAAAGGGAATTTAGTACATTTGTCAACTATTTAAAGTATTGAGTTGTCAATGGAAACAAATCGAGCAAATAATCTTATTGAACTTGAGGATAAATTTGGCGCACATAATTATCATCCTCTTCCTGTAGTATTAACTAAGGGAGAAGGTGTTTTTGTTTGGGATGTTGATGGAAAAAAGTATTTCGATTTTCTTTCCGCTTATTCTGCGGTGAATCAAGGTCATTGTCATCCTCGTATTACAAAAGCCTTAATTGATCAAGCAAAAACACTAGCCTTAACTTCTCGAGCATTTTACAATGATTGTTTAGGTGAATATGAAAAATATGTCACTAATTTATTTGGTTTTGATAAGGTTTTACCAATGAACACTGGTGCAGAAGCTGTTGAAACTGCAATTAAACTTTGTAGAAAATGGGCCTACGAGAAAAAAGGAATAGCCGAAAATCAGGCTGTAATAGTTGTTTGCGATGGGAATTTTCATGGGAGAACAACAACGATCATTTCTTTTTCTACTGATCCAGATTCAAATAAGAATTTTGGCCCTTATGCGCCAGGTTTTCTTGCGATTCCATATGATGATATTCCTGCTTTAGAAAAAGCATTGAAATTACCCAATGTTGTTGGGTTTTTAGTCGAGCCAATTCAAGGGGAAGCGGGTGTTTATACTCCTTCAGATGATTTTATTTCAAAGGCGCGCCTCTTGTGTACTGAAAATGGAGCTTTGTTTATTGCAGATGAAGTTCAAACAGGAATTGGAAGAACTGGAAGTTTATTAGCAGTATGTGGAAATTGTAATTGCGAACAAAACTGCGAACGTCAAAAAAATACGTACAATCGCCCTGATATTTTAATACTTGGAAAAGCACTTTCTGGAGGTGTTTACCCTGTTTCTGCAGTATTAGCAGATGATGAAATTATGCTCGTTATAAAGCCTGGTCAGCATGGTTCTACATTTGGTGGAAATCCAATTGCAGCAAAGGTTGCTATTGCTGCTTTAGAAGCTGTTAATGACGAAAATTTAATTCAAAATGCAAGAAAATTAGGAGCGTTTTTTCGTAGTGAAATGAATAGAATCATATCTAAATCCGATTTAGTACTAAAAGTTCGTGGAAAAGGCTTACTAAATGCTATTGTTGTAAACGATTCTGAAACAGGAAAAACAGCATGGAATTTATGCCTTGCCTTAAAAGAAAATGGACTCCTAGCAAAACCAACTCACGGCAATATTATTCGTTTTGCTCCACCTTTAATCATTACCAAAGAGCAAATTACAGAATGCATTCAGATTATTGAAAAAACTATAAATTCTTTTAAAAAGTAAGTAGTATGTCAGAGCTAATAAAATTTGGAACAGATGGTTGGAGGGCAATTATTGGAGCAGATTTCACTGTTCAAAATGTAGCAAGAGTTTCTGAGGCAACCGGACTTTGGCTTAAGCAAAAATATATTAATCCTACAGTAATTGTAGGCCATGATTGTCGCTTTGCAGGAGAATTATTTATGGAAACTGTGGCCAAAGTGTTAGTTCAACAGGGAATAAAAGTAAAAATGGCCAGGGGTTTTGTTTCTACACCGATGATTTCTTTGGCTGCAAATCACTTTAATTATGAGGTTGGAGTTATCATTACAGCAAGTCATAATCCACCATCTTATAATGGGTTTAAGTTAAAGGCACATTTTGGAGGGCCCTTAGAACCTGAAAATGTCCAAGCTGTTGAAGATCTAATTCCATTAAAATGTACAATAGATTTTTCTTCCGTTTCGATTGAACATTTAATTCAATCAGGAAAAATTGAATTAGTTGACATCGAAGAACTTTATATCAATCACGTAAAAAACAACTTTGATCTAAATGCAATTTCAAAATCAGGAATGAAGCTCGTTTATGATGCAATGTATGGGGCAGGGCAGCGCGTTATGCCCAGAATATTACCATCTGTAGAACTATTGCATTGCGACCATAATCCTTCTTTCCGAGGGCAAGCTCCTGAACCGATTGCGAAGAATTTGAAAGAATTAGAATCTTATATTATTCAAAATCCAGGTGTTCATTGTGCGCTTGCAACCGATGGGGATGCAGATAGAATTGGTTTGTACAATGGTAAAGGTGAATTTATTGATTCTCATCACATCATTTTGCTCTTGATCCATTACATGGTGAAATACAAGCAAATGACTGGGAAAGTTGTTATAGCTTTTAGTGTTACTCCTCGTGTAGAAGTACTTTGTAAACATTATGGCTTAGAGTTAGAGGTAACGAAAATTGGCTTTAAAGAAATTGCCAGTATTATGGTAAAAGAAGATGTTTTATTGGGGGGTGAAGAATCAGGTGGTATTGCTGTAAAAGGCCACATTCCAGAGCGAGATGGAATTTGGATGGGACTTATTATTTGGGAGTTTATGGCTAAATCTGGAAAAACACTTGACGAATTAATTGAAGAAGTTTATGCGATCGTTGGCCCATTTAAATTTGAACGAAGTGATTTACATATTACAGAGGTATTAAAGCAAAAAATAATTACCTCTTGTAAGGCCAATAGTTACAAATCTTTTGGTGAATACAAGGTGAAAGAACTAAAGACGATTGATGGATTTAAATATTTCTTTGATTCAGAACGCTGGGTTATGATTCGACCATCGGGTACTGAGCCGGTTTTAAGAACCTATGCTGAAGCGCCGACTTTAGAAGAGGTAAGAAAAATCTTAAAAGTTACTGAGGAAACAATCTGTATCTAATAACTTCTAAATTTATTAAAAAAGAACTTTTTATCTTATTTACCCTTCAGTTTTGTTTTAATTTTGCAGTATGAATTTGATTGGGAATAGAATAAGTTTTATAGATAGCAAAGGAAAAACTACAATCGTAATTTCCCCAGAAAAAAATTATCTAATTACTGCTTTAATGGGCGCATGGTTGGCAATGTGGATTACAATTGGCTGCACAGTTTTTTGGTCACTTTTTTATCTTACTTTAACCAATCAAGAAGAAATAATTATTTACATTTTTTTAGTTTTTTGGGTCTATTACGCGATAAAAGTTTCAAGGTCTTTTCTGTGGTTGCTTTATGGCAAAGAATTAATCAAGATTGATAACTTGGCTTTATCTTATAAAAGATCACTTTTGAAATATGGAAAATCAGTTCCTTATTATTTTGAAAATATTTCTAATTTTTCTTTTTCAATTCCTGAACCACGTTCAATGCACGCTATTTGGGAAGCTTCTCCTTGGATTTCAGGAGGCGAACGATTTCATTTTGATTATTTTAGTAAAATGATTCGCTTTGGCAGAAAAATTTCAGAAAAAGATGCCAAATTACTTTATCAACTCATCAACAAACGGATTCAAGAACGCTCAAAAAAATAATTTATGTACGGAAAGTTAAAAGATGCATTAGCTAGTGAATTAAAAATAATTGAAGAGAGTGGATTATTGAAGCGCGAGCGAATTATTACAAGTCCTCAAGGTCCAAGTGTAAAAGTAAATACTGGAGATAATGTAGTGGTGATGTGTGCAAATAATTATTTGGGTTTATCTTCTCATCCCGAAGTTATTCAGGCTGCAAAAGATGCATTAGATACTCATGGTTTCGGCATGTCTTCTGTACGTTTCATATGTGGCACTCAGGATATTCATAAACAACTAGAGCAAAAAATAGCAGCGTTTTATGGAACCGAAGATACTATTTTGTATGCTGCAGCTTTTGATGCAAATGGGGGGTTATTTGAGCCTTTGTTTACAGAGGAAGACGCAATTATTTCCGATGCATTGAATCATGCATCAATTATTGATGGAATTAGATTGTGTAAAGCACAGCGCTATCGATATCAACATTCAGATATGCAGGATTTAGAAGAGCAGCTTAAGCTAGCGCAAGCTCAACGTTTTCGTATTATCGTTACAGATGGTGTTTTTTCTATGGATGGTGACATTGCTAAAATGGATAAAATTTGTGATTTAGCAGATAAATACGATGCTTTGGTAATGACAGATGAATGTCATTCTGCTGGATTTATTGGTAAAACAGGCCGTGGTGTTCCAGAACATTGTGGAGTAATGGATCGCGTGGATATTATTACCGGTACTTTGGGCAAAGCACTGGGTGGAGCGATGGGAGGTTATACGACGGGTAAAAAAGAAATAATAGAAATGTTGCGTCAACGATCTAGGCCGTATTTATTTTCTAATTCTTTGGCTCCATCTATTGTGGGTGCTTCCATAAAGGTGTTTGAAATACTATCTTCAACAACTGTTTTGCGCGATAAATTAGAACAAAACACACTTTATTTTAAAGAAAAAATAAGGAGTGCCGGTTTTGATATTAAGCCAGGCGACTCCCCAATTGTGCCTATTATGTTGTACGATGCTGCACTTTCTCAAAAATTTGCAGAGCTACTGCTTAAAGAAGGTGTTTACGCAGTTGGATTTTTCTTTCCAGTTGTTGCCAAAGGGCAGGCTCGTATTCGGACACAAATATCTGCAGCGCATTCTATTTCAGATTTAGATAAAGCAATTGCTGCTTTTATAAAGGTTGGAAAAGAATTAAATGTAATTTAAGTAACTTATTCTTAACTTAGTGATTAATTAAAAACTATATGAATCCTACAATAGATCGTTTGCGTTTAGCTCATTTTGGGAACATTGAATTACTTGCTAAACAGGTAGTTGAGGGATTTATTACGGGTTTGCATAAAAGTCCATTTCATGGGTTTTCAGTAGAATTTGCAGAACATCGTTTGTATAATACGGGAGAATCTACTCGACATATTGATTGGAAGTTGTTTGCAAGAACTGAAAAAATGTTTACTAAGAAATATGAGGAAGAAACAAATTTAAGGTGTCAAATTGTAATTGATTCATCAAGTTCCATGCATTTTTCCAATGATACTATTTCAAAACTTGAATTTTCAATTTATGCTGCAGCAAGTATTATAGAATTGTTAAAACGTCAACGTGATGCGGTAGGCTTGAGTTTATTTAATGCTGAGCTTGAATTGCACACTCAAGGAAAATCTTCTGCGGCACATCATCGCTATTTGTTTAGCGAATTGGAAGCGCGTTTGAGAAATTATGATGAAAAAAAGAAAAAAGCAACAAATACAATTTCTATTCTTCATGATATTGCTGAATTAACTCACAGAAGAAGTTTAGTAGTTGTTTTTTCTGATTTATTAGATGATCCTGAATCTATTGATGAGTTATTCCGTGCCTTACAACACTTAAAGCATAACAAACACGAAGTGCTGTTATTTCATGTAGTAAATAAAAAAATTGAAGTAGATTTTGAACTTGAAAATAGACCTTATCAATTAGTAGATATGGAAACAGGTGAAAAAATAAAATTGCAGACTGCAGAAATTAAAGAATTATATGTTGAGGGAATTCAAAAATATTTCAATGAAATTTCGCTTCGCTGTGCTAATCATCGTATTGATTTTATGCCTGCAGATATAAATGAAGGATATGATCAGGTTTTATTACAGTATTTGCTGAAAAGGCAAAAAATGAATTAATCATTTCTCAATAGCATATTTTACTTGCATTCCTAATAAAAAATTCCTTAGTATTTGGTCTTTGCATGGTCTGTAATGGGCGTGGTCAGGATGCCGGAAAAAAGCACTTAACTCGTGTTTACTGATTCGCATATTTACTAGATCAAGGATATCTAAAATATCTTCATCTTTTAATTCAAGTGCAATTTTCAATTTTCTAAGAATGATATTATTGTTTAATTGTTTTTCGACTATTGGTACTTCCCCATCTTTTTTCCCGCGATTTGCTACAATCATTCCGTTTAGAAAAAAAGCTAATTTTTGATCATTTAAGGCTTGAAATGCTTCGTCATCATCTTTCTTCAACCAATCGCTAATCTCAGCTCTTGTAACTTCTTTACCAGCATATTCAAATAATTCAATCATCTTTGAATCGCTGTAATCGAAAATAAAACGGATTCGTCGAATTATGCTATTGTTATTCATATGCTTTTTATTTTACGTTAAGACAAACAAACTTCACTTATCAATTTTAGTTAGTGCTTGTTCAATATCATAAATAATATCCTCGTAAAATTCTACACCTATTGAAAGTCGCACCATTTTTTCAGTGATGGAAAGTTTATTTTTTAGTGCAGGATCAAGATCTACATGCGTCATTGTTGCTGGATGTTCAGCTAAACTTTCAGTTCCACCTAAACTCACTGCCAACTTTATAAGTTTTAAGGAATTTAAAAAACGAAAAGCATCCTTTTCTGCTCCTTTGACATCAAATGAAATCATTCCACCATTGCTGAGGCATTGTTTATTTTTAATATGGAATTGAGCTCCATCTTTTTCGCTTAGATTTCCGATATAATAGACTTTTTCTACAAGAGGATGCGTGTTTAAAAAAGCAGCTACTTTTTCAGCATTTATTGCCTGTGTATCCATACGAACCTTGAGCGTTTCCAAACTTCTAAGTAATAACCATCCTGAATTGGGACTAGCCATATTTCCAAGAAATGTTCTCAATCCCTTCACTCTTTTCATTAATTCTTTTGATCCCAAGCATGCTCCTGCAATCACATCGCTATGTCCACCAATATATTTAGTTGCAGAATAAAGAACTATATCGGCTCCATGTTTTAAAGGATGCTGCCAGATTGGTCCCATGTATGTATTGTCAACTGCTAAATAAATTTCTTTCTCCGAGCTAGAAAAATACTTTGCAATTTCTTTACTTTCTTCAATATCAATTAAGTCGTTTGTTGGATTTGCAGGAGTTTCGATGTAAACCATTGCTAACTTATCTGCAATTCCAGTATTCTCGACTAACTGAATAATATCTTTTTTGGTTTGACCAACACTAAATTCGGCTACACTTATCCCGAATTTCGGAAGTATTTTTTTTATAAAATGGTCACTTCCACCGTATACTGGATTACTAATAAGAAGTAAATCTCCAGGTTTTAGGAATTCCAAAAGTACAGTTGTAATAGCAGCCATTCCGCTTTCAAATACAGCACATTCCTCTGCTTCATCCCAAAGTGTTAGTCTATTCTCTAATATTTCAAGATCTGGATTATTAATTCTGCTGTAGATTAGACCAAGTTCTTCCCCTTCGTTTTTTTCTCGATGACCATAAGCGACTTCAAAAAATGCTTTTCCTTCCTCGGCACTTTTGAAAACAAATGTTGAGGTTTGAAAAATCGGACATTTTATAGCGCCTTCAGATAATTCAGGTTTGTAGCCGTAAGACATCATCAAACTTTCGGGCTTCATTTTTCGTTCCATTTTTGTATTTTTCTATATTCTTTATATGTAATTCCTTTGCGAAATTACTCTAATTTTATTAGAACAATATAGAATTTGTTTATCCAAGGCTTAGCCATATAAATAGCTCTATCTTAATGGTAGATTTAAATGTCGTACCTTTGCAAGCAATTTAGCGTAAATAATGGCACACAAATCAGGTTTTGTAAACATTGTAGGAAGTCCAAATGTTGGAAAATCAACATTGATGAACCAATTAATGGGTGAGAAATTATCTATCGTAACCTCAAAGGCACAAACTACTCGCCATCGTATTTTAGGGATTTTAAATGATGAGGATTACCAAATTGTTTTTTCAGATACGCCGGGCGTTGTCAACGCAGCATACAAGTTGCATGAAACAATGATGGATTATGTCAATACATCTTTAAAAGATGCCGATGTTCTTTTATTTATAACTGATACCATTGAGACAGATATGAACCACAAGGAAACGTTGGTTAAAATAAAGAAATTAAAAGTCCCGGTTTTATGTATTATTAATAAGATTGACTTATCAAATCAAGCAGATTTAACAGCAAGAGTTTTGTATTGGCAAGAACAACTTCCATCTGCTGCAATTTTCCCAATTTCTGCGCTACATAATGCAAATATTGATCAAGTTTGGCAACGTATTTTGACTTTGATTCCTGAAAATCCGCCTTATTACGATAAAGAGGAGATCTCTGATCGTCCGATGCGCTTTTTTATTTCTGAAATTATCCGTGAAAAAATTTTTCTGTTTTGTGAGAAAGAAGTTCCTTACAGCTGTCAAGTAGAAATTGAAGAATACATTGAAGAAGGGCTTTTAATAAAGATTCGAGCTTTGATTATTGTTGAGCGAGATTCCCAAAAAGGAATTCTTATCGGTAAGCGTGGAGAGATGTTACAGCGAATTGGAAAAGCAGCTCGAGAAGAGATGGAACAGTTTTTAAATGCAAAAGTCTTTTTAGAGAATTATGTGAAAGTCGACAAGGATTGGCGTTCAACGGATGAGAAATTAAAAAAATACGGATATTAATTCCAGTAAATAAATTAGTAGAATAGAAATCAATGGGCAATATTGTAGCTATAGTAGGAAGACCAAATGTTGGAAAATCAACATTGTTTAATCGCTTAACAGAATCCAGAGATGCGATTGTAAAAGAGGTTAGTGGTGTTACGCGTGATAGAATTTATGGCAAAGGGGAGTGGAATGGCTATCAGTTTTCTGTAATTGATACTGGTGGTTATGCCACTGTTAAAGAAGATATTTTTGAAGGTGAAATCAGAAAACAAGTTGAACTCGCAGTCGAAGAAGCAACTCTTATTCTCTTTATGGTTGATGTAATGACTGGAATTGGAGAAATGGATCAAGTTGTTGCAGAATTATTGCGAAAGAGTAAAAAGCCAGTGATGATTGTAGCCAATAAAGTTGACAATGTCGAACGTGTTGGTCTGTCTTCTGAATTTTATTCCTTTGGTCTTGGTGATGTTTATGATTTGTCGGCAATTAATGGCAGTGGAACAGGAGAAATTTTGGACGCAGCAGTAAAATATTTAGATAAAACTGATGAATCTGTTCGTGAAGAAGATTCCCTGCCGCGTTTTGCAATTGTCGGTCGACCAAATGTTGGTAAATCGTCTTTAGTGAATGCTTTTACAGGTCAAGAAAGAAATATTGTAACTGATATTTCTGGAACAACACGTGACTCAATACATACACGATATAAGGCCTTTGGCTTTGATTTTTTAATGATTGACACTGCTGGAATTCGTAAGAAAGCAAAAGTTACTGAGGACATTGAATATTATTCCGTTTTACGTTCTGTTAGAACAATCGAAAATGCAGATGTATGCTTATTTCTAATGGATGCAAGTGAAGGACTTCAAAAGCAAGATTTAAGCATTTATTACATGATTGAAAAAAATTCCAAGGGTGTAGTTGTCTTGGTAAATAAATGGGATCTAGTAGAGAAAGATCATACGACAATGTTGGAATATGAAGCAAATTTGAGAGAGCAATTAGCACCTTTCAATGACGTTCCGATTATTTTTACTTCAACGATAACAAAACAGCGAATTCATAAAGCTTTGGAGTCTGCAATGAGGGTTCATGAAAATCGTACAAGAAAAATAACGACTTCAAAATTGAATGATGTGATGTTGGATATTATTAATGCAACTCCACCTCCTGCAATTAAGGGAAAATACATTAAAATTAAATATGTTCAACAGTTACCAACACATTCTCCGGCTTTTGCTATTTTCTGCAATCTGCCTCAATATGTACCTGAATCTTATAAGCGATTTTTAGAAAATAGAATTCGAGAACAATTTGATTTTGAGGGAGTGCCAGTTAAAATTTTCTTTCGAAAGAAGTAAATCACTATTTATCATTTTTTGTTCATATAAATCATTAATTAAATTCATATCGTTTAAAATTTTATTTAAGTTTGTTATGAATTTTTATTATTCTTCATATTTAAAACAAACGACCATGAAAAATACTTTTACTTTTTGTATCATTGCTTTTTCACTTTCTACATTATTTGCCCAACAGCAAATTGGAAATTCAAATATGGAAGAATGGGATAATATTGGTCTAACAACTGAGGAACCTACTAATTGGAATGGATTTAAGACTGCGAGTGGTGGCTTATCCGGCTTTGCTTCGCAGCAAGTTTTTAGGTCAACAGCCATTCGTTCAGGAGCTTCTGGGATGTATTGCGCACGAATTTTTTCTAAATCAATTATAGGAATAGTTGCAAATGGTACATTGACCCTTGGCAGAATTAATATGGGAAGTTCATCATGATGCTTTTGATGTTCACGATCCAATTGATGCAGCATCGAGTCCACATGTTATTTCAACTGCAGCATATAATTTCTCTCCAAATACAGCATGGGTTCGTCATTCTGTTCCATTTACTTCTTTTATTCAACCACCACTTCCACCAATACCGACA
Source organism: Flavobacteriales bacterium (assembly GCA_009926125.1). Classification (GTDB taxonomy): domain Bacteria; phylum Bacteroidota; class Bacteroidia; order Flavobacteriales_D; family Crocinitomicaceae; genus UBA952. Next base: position 57,198 of record RFPM01000001.1, read on the forward strand.
CCTGCTTATATACTTGTTACTTTTGCAACGAATGCTATTGCAGGAGGAGGCGCTGCAAATGATGAGGTCTTAATTGATGACATACAATTAATCTACAATTCTTCTGTTGGAATTACTGAAGCAAACTCAAATATTCCTTTTGCTCATTACTCCACGGAAAATGGTCTGCTCATTAAAGAATCAAATCAGAACTATCATATTTTCAATTTATCAGGAAAACAAATAAAGTCGGGTTTAGATAGCGAGTTAAATGGTTTAAAATTAAATTCTGGAGTCTATTTTCTCAAATCAAATAGTAGAACTGAGAAAATCTTTGTCCCATAAAATTTCGGAATGCGTTTCCTTATTTTAATTACTATTTTAAGTTGCTTATCGAATTCACTTTTTTCGCAAACTGCAAAGATCGAGGGTTTTGTAAGAGATGATAAAGGAAACCTTATTGTTGGTGCATCTGTTATTTATAGAAAAGACATCACTTTTGGAGCAATCACCAATGAAAAAGGATTTTACGAGTTAAGCATACCAAGTGGTTTATGCAGAATTGTTGTTCGATATACAGGAATGATTTCTGACACAGTTAGCATTGAGATTTCTGAAAATGAAGTTAAAAATGCAGATTTTACTCTGAATTCATATATCAAAGAATTTCAGCAAGTAGATGTTAAGGTTGGCAAGTTCGATAAACCAATTCAAGAGCAGACAGTTACAATGTTGGTGCTGAAGCCAGAAATGATAGAGAATAAAAATACCCGCAGCATTGAATCTGCCTTAGATCAAACTCCGGGACTTAATATTTTGGATGGAGAGCCTCAAATTAGAGGAGGAAGTGGCTTTACATTTGGAGTTGGCTCTAAGGTTGCAGTAATTGTCGATGATATGCCAATGTTATCTGGTGATGCTGGAAGACCTGAATGGGGATTTATTCCGGTAGAAAATATTAGTCAAATTGAGGTGATAAAAGGTGCAGCTTCAGTTTTATCAGGAAGTTCAGCATTGTCGGGTTCCGTTCACATTAGAACGGCTTATCCAACATCTAAACCGCTAACAAAAATCAATGTTTATTCAGGATTTTATTCCATTCCAAATTCTCCAAATTCTAAATGGTGGAATCAGTATCCGGGTATAAATGGGCTCAATTTCTTGCATTCTAAAATGTATGGAAATTTAGATTTAGTTATAGGTGGAAATTTAAACATGGATCATGGCTATATTGGACCTCCGATAACAGATTCAATAGTTGCAACGGTTTTTCCTGACACCTTGTCAAATTTCACTGAGAAAGAATTAATTTCCAAAAGAGCTCGACTTAATTTTAACTTGCGCTATCGTTCTCAAAAGGTTAAGGGCTTAAACTATGGTGTTAATGGAAATGTCATGGCTCTGCATACAAATATGCCGCTTGCTTGGTTAAATGATTCTTCTGGCTTATACCGCGCTTATCCGGGAGCAATTTTTATGCAAGATCAAATTATTTTTAATGTGGATCCATTTGTTAACTTTTTTACACAAGCAAATGGGAAACATTATCTAAGAACACGCATTTTACATGTTGACAATAAAATGAGTGCAAATCAGTCAAATCGCGCCTCAACTTATTACGGAGATTATATGTTTCAAAAAAGTTATCCAAACTTAAAAAATCTTGATTTTATTGGTGGCTTAACAGGGACATTCACAAATTCTTTTGCAAATATCTATGTTGGTTCTGGCTCCCCAAACAATCAATTGCTCAATCTATCAGCATACACGCAAATAGAAAGTAAATTCAATAGTTCTCTAAATGTTACTGCAGGAGGTCGCTTAGAATATTTTCAATTGAATGATACGATTACTGCATTAAAACCTATTTTTAGAGCTGGAGCAAGTCTTAAAATATACCAGGAAACATATATTAGAGCTTCTTATGGGCAAGGGTACCGTTTTCCAACAATTACCGAGCGTTTTATAAAAACGGGTGTCGGAAATTTTGGTGTTTTCCCAAATCCAAATCTGAAGCCAGAAAGCAGTTGGAATGCTGAAATAGGCATAAAACAAGGTTTGAAATTGGGAGGCGTAATGGGCTATTTAGACATTGCAGGTTTTTGGCAAGAATACCAAAATACCATTGAATACATGTTTGGTATTTGGAAACCTTTCACATCTCCAGAAACAATGAGCTCTGGTGCTGGATTTATGTTTTTAAATACAGGTAAATCTCAAGTTTTAGGAATAGATGCATCATTTGCTGGTCAAGCTAACTTTTCAAAAAAATCATCCGTGACATTTTTATTAGGTTACAATTACATAGTTCCAACAACTTTAACGCCTGATTATGAATATGCACAAGATTCTGTTGGTAGAGTTTTTAGCTATAATACAACCTCGCTAGATCCGAAACAAAAGATTTTAAAATACCGGTTTTTACACAATGTAAAGCTTGACGCGGAATATACTTATAATAAAAAGTTCTCTTTTGGAATGAGCGGAAAGTATTTCTCAAAAATTGTAAATATGGATAAAATTATTAAAGATTTTGAACAAACAACAATTGACTTTGATATACTTCAAGATTTGCGTTACATGGATTATTTCAATGCGCACCGTTTCGGTAATTGGATTTTTGACTGTCGGATTTCTTACAATCTTACAGAAACACATAAATTCGCTTTAGTCGGAAGCAATATTTTAAATCGCAGCTATTCTTTGAGGCCATTAAAGATAGAGGCTCCCAGAACAATCATGATTCAATATACTTGCAAGTTACAGGGAAAAGCGAAGTAATTACGTAGTTTCTAATTCGTACCTCAAGTAATTTAGAGCACTTGAAACCGTCATTTGTACTGTCCTTTCTCTGTTGTCTCCAAATTGAAATTTCTTTACGATGGTCTTAGTTGGTAAAGCAATGGCAATCCAAACGAGTCCAACAGGTTTTTCTATTGATCCGCCATTTGGTCCGGCAATACCACTAGTAGAAATACAGCAATCTACGCCCAATTTTTTTCGACCGCCAATAGCCATTTCCTTGACAACTTCCTCACTTACTGCACCAAATTTTTCGAGGGTTTCAGGTGAAACATCAGCCAGACTAATCTTTAATGAGTTACTGTAAGTAAGTAAGGATCCCATGAAATAATCAGATGCACCAGAAATACTACAGATTTGGCTCGCTAATAATCCAGAAGTACAGCTTTCAACAGTTCCAATTGTCATTTTTCTTGTGCGAAGCATTTCTCCAATTACTTGTGTCAAACTCTCGTTTTCAAAACCATAAAGAGCTTCAGGAATTAAATTTTTTAGCTCATCAAAATAAGCATCAATTATTTTCTTGTCTTCTTCTCCACGATAAGAGGTAATTCTAAGTTTTACCAAACCAGGTGAAGGCAGATAAGCAAGTCCGAGATTATTAGAACGAATAGAATTTTCCCAATTGTAAATTATCTCTGCTAAAAAAGACTCGCCAATTCCCTGCGTTAGTGCTGTTTTATGATAGATGGATTTTAAACTAAATTTTTCTTTTAATCTTGGAATAACTTCCTCCAACATAATTCCTTTCATTTCATAAGGAACTCCGGGAAGACTAATGAATATTTTTCCTTTTTCTTCAAACCACATTCCAGCTGCAGTTCCGTAATTGTTGTTCAAAATCTCACAATTTAGAGGCAGTTCTGCTTGTTGAATATTCGCTTCAAGCATCGGTCGGTTTCTTTTGAAGAAATAGTCTTCAATTTTCTTTAATGTAGGAAGATGAACTTCTAAACGTGTGTTAAAATAGCTACAAAGTGTATGTTTAGTTATGTCATCTTTCGTTGGACCTAAGCCTCCAGTTATAATAATGCAGTCTGTATTTGAATCGATTGAATCCAAGGAACTTTGAATTGCTTCAGTGGTATCTGAAATAACTGTAGTACGAACAATACGTGCTCCAATAAGCGACATTTCTTGTCCAATCCAAGCTGCGTTGGTATTAATTGTTTGTCCAATCAATAACTCGTCGCCAATACTTAGGAGTTCAATGTTCATTTTTTTTTGAATTTTGCAATTGATTCGATGTGTCCAGTATGAGGAAATTGATCTACTAATGAAAATTTATCCAATTCATAGCCCGCTAGAAGAAGTGTATTTGTATCTCTTGCTTGAGTTGAGGGATTGCAGGAAATATAAACAATATTTTTTGCTCCAAGTTCAATAACTTTTTGCAGCGTTTTTGGAGCAATGCCAGCTCTTGGAGGATCTAGTACAATAGTAGCAATTGTCCCATTAAATTCAGGGTGTTGTTTGAGAAACTTTCCAACATCTGCTGCAAAAAATGAAATGTTTGAAATTTGGTTGTTCGCTGCATTTTTTTTCGCGTCTTCTATTGCTTCTTCTACAATGTCAACACCAATTATTTGAACGTCTTCGTTTCTTTTGGAAAGTAATTGACCGATAGTTCCTGTTCCACAAAACAAGTCCATTACAACTTCATTTTTAGCAATATCTTCTTCAAAAACATAATCCAATGCTTTTGAGTAGAGAAGCTCTGCACATTTTGGATTGGTTTGAAAAAAACTCTCCATGCTTATTTGAAAGTCTAAGCCAAGAATTTTTTCTTCGATAAATGCCTGACCAAAAATTAATTTACAAGTGCCATTTTCAATCTTTGATCGGTCAGCAACATTGTCATTTCTTGTATGCTGAAATCCTGCTATTCTCTCGCCAAAAAGTTCTTTTAAATAAGCTGCAATTTCTTGGATATTGAATTTTTCAACTCCTTCATTAGACGTTACTAGGTTAATCAGTAATTTATTTGAAGCAAAAGATTTTCGGACGACAATATGTCGAAAGAACCCTGTTTTTTTTGGTGGATGCCAAGCAGGCAATCCTGATTTTTCAAGAAAGTTGCGAATAAGGAATAGTTTGTCTTCCCATTCTTTGTCAAATAAACCCGATGCTTTATTGAGACTTTCTACTTTCCACCAGGTTCCTCTTCTTTTAAATCCAAGAGAAAAGGCAGCATCTTTTTCTAAATTAGTTTCCAGACAATGTTCTATCGCGGAAAAGCTATACTCCATTTTATTTCGATAGAAATAATGCTCGGGAGAGGAAATAAAAGCATCAAATTTTAGGGAAACATCCTTTAATCCTGATAAGCGTGAAAATGTTTCTATTGTAGACTCTTGCTTAAATTTTTCTTGAATTTCTATTGGAACATGAATATATGGCCCTCCAGATATTTCTTGAAATTGCGCTTGTGTTTCGTGCTCAGAGCGCTCAATTATTTCGAGAAGTTTTGCTTCAGCATGGTTTTTTCGTTTTGCATCAATCTTTACTCTAACCGTCTGACCGGGAAAGGCATTATCGACGAAGACTACAAACAAGCCATTTTCAGTTTGAATTTTTCCGATGCCACGTCCGCCAAATGCGTAATCTGTTATTTTGATTTCTATTTCTTGACCTCGTTGGAGTGTGATTTTAGATAATTCCACGAATAATACCTTTATCGGAATTTTCTACAAAAGATAAAATCTCTTTTCGAATATCACTATCTATAATCGAACTTTTTATTAATGAAATTCCTGTTGAAACATTACTATTTTGAACATATAAAACACGGTAAATATCTTCTATTTCTCTCACTTGCTCATCCGTAAATCCTCTTCTTCTGAGACCAACGGAGTTTACTCCTGCAAATGTTAATGGTTCTCTAGCAGCTTTGATATATGGCGGAACATCTTTTCGAATTAAGGAGGCGCCTCCAATAAATGCATGTTTTCCGATATGCACAAATTGCTGCGCTGCAACTTTACCCTCAAGAATTGCATAATCATCAATTATAACATGACCAGAGAGTCCGGTGTAGCTTGCAAGAATTACGTTATCTCCAATTTTGCAATCATGAGCTATGTGAACATAAGTCATTAAAAGACAATTTGAACCAATACTAGTTTTCATTCTATCTTTTGTGCCTCTGTGAATTGTAACACATTCTCGGATTTTGGTGTTATCCCCAATTTCTACTGTTGTATATTCTCCCTCAAATTTTAAATCTTGTGGTATAACGCCAATAACAGCTCCAGGAAAAATTTCACAGTTATTTCCAATTCTTGTACCTGGATAAATTGTAACATTGGAGTGAATATGAGTCCCTTCTCCAATAATTACATCGTCATGAATTGAAGAAAATGGATCAATTTGAACATTTTCTCCTAAACTTGCTTTTAGCGAAACAACTGCTTGAGAACTTATCATTTATTCTTTATCTTTTATTACTTGAGCTAGCATATCAGCTTCAGTTGCAACTTTACCATTTACATATGCTGTACCTTTCATTTCAACTAATCCTCGGCGAATTGGCGAGGTAAGAGTCAATTCAAACACTAATGTATCTCCAGGAACAACTTTTTGTTTGAATTTAGCATTATCAACTTTAAGAAAATAAGTTGAGTAAAGATGGGGATTTTCAACTTTACTTAATGCGAAAACTCCTCCAACTTGCGCCATTGCTTCAATTTGTAAAACTCCCGGAAAAATCGGGTTTCCAGGAAAATGACCGGTGAATATTGGCTCATTCATTGTTACATTTTTAACACCGATAATCGAGTTTTCCGTTATTTCCATGATTTTATCTACCATAAGAAAGGGAAATCGATGGGGCAACATTTTTTCTATTGCATTGATATCGTATAATGGAGGTTTGCTTAAATCAAAAACACGCCCCATATTTTCTTGTTTTTTTAATTGCGCCTTTAATATTTTTGTAAATTCAATATTTCCAAAATGCCCGGGGCGAGCAGCTAAAATATGTGCTTTTATAGGTTTTCCAAGAAGTGCTAAATCACCAACAATGTCTAATAATTTATGTCTTGCAGGTTCATTTTCATGTTGCAACTTGATGGTATTCAGAACCCCTAAAGTATTAACTTCGACTTTTAAATCTTCTTTCCCTAATAATTTTGCAAGGCGATTGAGTTCTTCTTTTGGAATATCTGTGCGGTCAACTAAAACTATAGCATTGTCCAGGTCTCCTCCCTTTATTAAGTTGTTGGTTGCAAGAAATTCCAATTCTCTTAGAAAAACAAAAGTTCGGCAATGCGCTATTTCTGTTTTAAATTCTCCGATATTATACATGCTAGCATGCTGCGTTCCAAGAACTGGAGATTTATAGTCGACCATTACAGTTAGGCGGTAATTAATGTCAGGGATGGCAAGAAATTCAATTCCTTTTTCAATATCTTCCCAAGGTAAATTTTCAGATAATTCAAAATACTCTCTTTCTGAATCTTGATCAACGAATCCTACTTTTAAAATGCCATCAACAAATGGTTTCGAACTGCCGTCCATTATTGGAATTTCTTCAGCATCTATTTTTATGAGAGCATTATCAATTTGACAACCGTACAAGGCAGCAAGAATATGTTCAGTAGTATAAACGCGGGCGCCATTAAATTCTAATGTTGTTCCTCGTTCTGTTGAAATAACAAGATCGACATCAGCTTTAATAACAGGCTGTTCTGGTAAATCTATACGTTGAAATTTATACCCATGATTTTCTGGAGCAGGGCAAATCTCAAGAGAAACTTTTTCACCTGTATGCAAACCAACTCCCGAAAAAGAGATGGAATTTTTTAAAGTACATTGTTTTTCAACCATTATCTATAAATTACTTATTCTAAATCTTTTATTTTTTTTTCTAGTTCCTCAAGTTTACTTAGTATAAAAGGTAATTTTCGAAAACCAACGGAAGATTTTTTAAAGTCGTTCAGTGGAATTGCGGGAGTACCCATTAAAGTAACAGCTTCTTTTACAGTTTTTACAACTCCAGATTGCCCAACAATTTTTGTGTCATCAGCAATACTTAAGTGTCCATTTATTGCAGCTTGGCCTCCAATCATAACACGTTTACCGATTTTTGCAGAACCGGCAACTGCTACAAGTGCCGCTAAGGCGGAGTTTTCGCCAATATCTACATTATGAGCAATTTGACATAGATTATCAATTTTCACACCTTCTCGAATAAATGTAGAACCCATTGTGGCACGATCAATAGCACAATTTGAGCCAATTTCAACATTGTTTTCTATTATGACATTTCCAATTTGCGGGATTTTTTGAAAAACTCCTTCAGAATTAGGCGCAAATCCAAATCCATCTGATCCAACAACTGTACCTGCATGAATAATGCAATTTTCTCCTACTTTACAACCGAAATAGATACTTACTCCGGGATGTAAAACAGTATTTGAACCTATCTTAACATTGTCGCCTAAATATACATTTGGATAGATAACTACTTTATTTCCTATTTCAACATTTTTTCCGATATATGCAAATGCTCCAAGATATAAATCAGAGCCAATTAACGCGGAATTGTCAATAAATGAAGGCTGCTCAATTTTGGCCTCTTTTTTATTTAAATTATCATATAACTCAAGTAATTGTGCAAAGCAAGTATAGGAGTTTTCAACTTTGATAAGCGTGAGCGATAAAGGCAAGGGTTTTACGGGAATAAAATCTTTGTTTACAATACAAATACTTGATTTGGTTGTATAGATAAATTCTTCGTACTTCGGATTTGATAAAAAGGAAAGTGTTCCTTCTTTTCCCTCCTCAATTTTAGCTAAATCAGTAACTATAGCTGAGGAACTTCCGATAATTTCACCATTTACAATGGCAGCAATTTGCGAAGCTGAAAATTCCATAGGGTAAAATTAAGAAAAGGAATGTGATTTAGGACGACTCATAGTCCAACTTATTAACATGGTTTTTTTGTAAAAAGTTATTTACAAGAACTTGAATCAGGTAAATCAATGGCGAGTATTTGAATTTTTTCTTTATACCAGATGCTTTTTACAGAAATTACTTCATTATTGTTTCCTCTAAAACGAATCCAATGTTCGGGTTTTGGACTTCGATTAAGCATAGATTTTTTAAAATCGATACTTCCTGTTTTTTTTATTTTGTTAAACAATGTATTTACGTTCGTTAAACTAAGTTCCTCTTGCTGACAAATTAAAAGATCGCTTGTGTCTACGTAAATAAAATCCTTTGATTTTGGAAAATAAATAGGTTTTCCAAATCCAATTTTCGTGTTTTTTATTTTTTTAGCGTCTTCATTTGAAAAAATAATTTCTGAGATAAAACTTTCTTGAGGCATTGTTGCTTTGCATGAAAATAACTTACCTGATTCTGTTTTGCACTCAAAATAGTAGACTTTAAAAGAATTATTTTTTTTGCTTTTAGTGAATTTTACATCTCCATCAATAAGCGCTTTTACTAATTCTTTTTCTGAGAGATTTAAATCCAAAAGTTTTTTTTGGTTTTCATCTGAAAGAACGATTATTCTCTCAAAAAGTGATGTTTTTAATCTATTTTCAGGCAACCAAGAGCATCCTCTGCCTCTCATAAAAAAGGTAACGAAAATTAATCCAATTAATAGTCCTGTGCCGTAATATTTGAGTCTTTTAATAAATCCATCCATTTCTTTGATATAAAAAAACCGAGTTGAACTCGGTTTAAATTTTGTTAGTGCTTAAAGAAGCGCTTCGAGTTTTGCTACCAAAGTTGCCTTTGGCACTGCACCCACTGATTTATCAACAACTTCTCCATTTTTTATAAATAAAATAGTCGGTATGCTTCGAACATTGAATTGTGAAGAAATTCCTGAATTTGAATCAACATCAACCTTTCCAATAACTGCTTTTCCGCTATATTCAGTCGCCATCTCTTCAATAATCGGTCCGATCATGCGACAAGGGCCACACCATTCCGCCCAAAAATCTACTATAACTGGTTGCGATGATTTTAGAACTAATTCATCAAAATTTGCATCTGTAATTTCTACTGCCATTTTAGTATATATTTAGCTATTAATTTAATTTTTTTATTTGCAAAATTACTGCTTTTTAATTCAACTAGTAGTAAGTTTTACTTTTTTATTTTTCGGCAATTTATTTACGTTCATTTCTTCTAAAAGAAATTTTGCAGTGTGTGAAAGTTTATTCTTAATAATATCTTCGGGACTTCCTTCTACTATTATTTGACCACCTTTTCCGCCTCCTTCTAATCCTAAATCAATTATGTAGTCTGCTACTTTAATGATGTCAAGATTGTGTTCAATTATCAATACTGTATTCCCTTCATTTACCAGGCGCTGAACGACCTCTAAAAGCATTCGAATATCTTCAAAATGAAGCCCTGTTGAAGGTTCATCTAAAATGTAGATCGTTTTTCCGGTGCCCTTTTTAGCTAGTTCACTTGATAATTTAATTCGTTGCGCTTCTCCTCCTGATAAAGTTGTAGATGACTGCCCTAATTGTATATAGCCAAGTCCAACACTTAAAAGGGTTTCTAAGACACGTTTTATTTTTGGATGATTTTCAAAAAATGGAACAGCTTCTTCAATTGTGAAATTTAAGACATCAGAAATTGATTTCCCTTTATACCTAACTTCCAAGGTTTCTCGGTTATAGCGTTTTCCATTACATGTTTCACATTGAACGTAGACGTCTGGTAAAAAACTCATTTCAATTAATTTTAAGCCTCCACCATTACATGTTTCACATTTTCCGCCTGCTACATTGAAAGAGAATCGTCCAGCTTTATATCCTCTTATTTGAGATTCTGGTAAACTTGCATAAAGTGTCCGAATTTCATCAAAAACTTTTGTGTATGTGACAGGATTTGAACGTGGAGTTCTTCCAATTGGACTCTGATTTATTTCAATTACTTTATCTAAATTTTCTAGGCCTTCGATGCTTTTGTACGAAAGTGGATTTTTTACACCTTTGTAAATGTGTTTTAGCAAAATAGGGTAGAGTGTGTAATTTATGAGTGAAGATTTTCCGCTTCCGGAAACACCAGTCACACAAGTAAGTGTGCCAAGTGGTACAGTTAAATTCACATTTTTAAGATTATGGCCACTTGCTCCTTTTAACTTTAAGAAACTCCCATTTCCTTTTCGCCGTTTTTCAGGGATTTCAATTGTTTTTTTTTCTTTTAGATATAAAGCCGTCAAAGAATCACTTTCTAAAATTGTTTTTAAAGTTCCGGCACTAATTATTTGTCCTCCATGCAGTCCTGCTTTTGGACCAATATCCACTATAAAGTCCGCTGCCTGAATCATTTCTTTGTCATGCTCAACTACCAAAACAGTATTTCCAGCATCTCTTAATTTTTTTAGTGATTTAATTAATTTTTCATTATCTCTTTGGTGCAATCCAATAGAAGGTTCATCTAGAACATAAAGTACGTTCATTAATTCTGTTCCAATTTGAGTTGCTAAACGAATTCGCTGTGCTTCGCCACCTGACAAACTTTTAGAAGAACGATTTAAAGTGAGGTAGTCAAGTCCAACATCCAAGATAAAGCCTAAGCGCGATCGAATTTCTTTAATTATTTCAGTGGCAATTTTATTTTGGTCTTTTGTTAGGTATTTTTCAATATCATTTAACCAGGTGGATAATTCTTTTAAATCTAATGAGGCTAGTTCTCCAATATGTTTATTATCGATTCTAAAAAAATGAGCTTCTTTTTTTAAACGTGTTCCTTTGCAAACGGGACAACAAATCTTATTCATAAAACTTAAGGCCCAGCGTTGAATTGGGGCGCTGCTTTCTTCAGAATGCCTGGAAATGAAATTAATAATTCCCTCAAAGCGAAAGCTGCTATCATTTTGATGGACTTCCATTCCTTCATTTCCATATAAAATAACTTTCAGAAGCTCATCATCAATTTCTCTTATTGGAGTCTTTATAGAAAAGTTATTTTTAGAAAGTATGGTTTCTAATTTATCAAAAATCCAAGACTTTTTATAATCTCCAAGAGGACTTAAAGCACCTTCTTTGATTGAAAGAGAGAAATCAGGAATAATTTTCTCAATATCAGCCTCTGAAACTTCACCAAGACCATTACAATTCCCACACGCTCCATATGGAGAATTAAAGGAAAATAAATTTGGTTCTGGCTCCGGGTAACTTATTCCACTGCTCGGACACATCAATGATCTACTATAGTTGCGAAATTTCCCACTATCATAATCAATTACCATTATCATTGAATCCCCTTGCTTCATGGCAGTAACGACAGAATTATAAATTCGCTTTGAATCCATTTCTGATAATTGCATTCTGTCAATAACCACTTCGATATCGTGAATTTTATAGCGATCAAGTCGCATTCCCTTTACAATATCTTGAATTTTCCCATCGACCCGAACCTTTGTATAGCCATTTCGGAGTATTTGTTCAAATAATTCGCGGTAGTGACCTTTACGACCTTTAATTTTTGGCGCCAGTATGGCAATTCTCTTGTCTTTGAATTCTTTTTCGATCATATTTACTATTCCTTCATCGGAATATTTTACCATCGGTTCAAGAGTTTCGTAGGAAATAGCTGTTGCAGCACGCGCAAAAAGCAAGCGAAAGAAATCATATAATTCTGTAATTGTGCCAACTGTAGATCGTGGAGATCTGGCAACTGTTTTTTGTTCAATTGCAATCACAGGACTTAAGCCATTTATTTTATCTACATCAGGACGGTCGATTCCACCAATAAATTGGCGAACGTAAGAAGAAAAAGTTTCTATGTACCTGCGCTGTCCTTCAGCAAAAATTGTATCAAAAGCAAGAGATGATTTGCCGCTCCCACTTAATCCTGTAAAAACAATTAATTTATTTTGCGGTATTTTTAGATCAATGTTTTTTAAATTATGTTCTCTAGCTCCAAAAACTTCAATAAATCCATTTTCAGGAATAGTATTCTTCTTCACTACTTTTAAATTATTTTAAAATGGACTTATTAAATCATTAAAAGAAATACCATTCATATCTTTTTTTGAGAGAATCGGATCATTTACTGCCCAATCAATATTTAATGATTCATCATTCCATAAAATACAAGATTCAGCTTCAGGATGATAATATTCAGTGCATTTGTAAGAAAAGATTGTTTCGTCTTCTAGTGAACAAAAACCATGCGCAAATCCCGGGGGGATGTAAAATTGATTTTTCTCTTTTTCAGAAAGAATTATTTTTTTATGTTGACCATAGGTTTTTGAATTTTTCCGTAAATCTACAACTACATCTAAAACAGACCCTTTGATGACTCTAACTAGTTTTCCTTGGGCGTGAGGTGGTTTTTGAAAATGAAGTCCACGCAATACATTTTTCATAGACAGAGACTCGTTGTCTTGAACAAAATTTATCTCTCCAATTGCTTCCTTAAAACTCTTTTCATTAAAACTTTCTAAAAAGTAGCCTCTCTCATCACCATAAACAGATGGATGGATGCTTATCAAACCTTCAATTGTATGTTTATTTATTTGCATTGATCTTACTGTTTTTATTACTTTTACACGAGTTAATTTGGAATTATTTATTTGTCAACTAAATTCATAAAAAATAAATGAATCAAATGTTTAAAATTAGATTGCAAAATTACATAATAATTGTAAGTTTTCTTTTTAACCTATCTGCTCATTCACAGAATAAAGTTCAAGAGTCAATTAGTAACTTAGTTTCTAATCCTTCAAATAAAAATGCTAAAATTAGTTTTAAGGCAATTGATTTAGCTACAGGAAAAGAAGTTGCAAGCTACAATTCATCTTTAGCTATTCCTAGTGCTTCAACGACAAAGTTATTTTCCACAGCAACGGCTTTCCAAGTATTAGGATCCAATTTTGTCACATCAACTCGTATTTATTGCAAAGGTAAAATTGGTAAAGACAGTGTTTTATATGGTGATATTTATATTCGAGGCGGCGGAGATGTGAGTTTGGGGAGCCGATTTTTTTGTGAGAAAGGCAAAGAATTAGCTTTTTTAAATCGTTGGACCGATTCTCTCAAGTCAAAAGGAATTAATAAAATTCAAGGTTCTGTTATTTGTGATGGTTCCGAATTTGGTTATGCAGGAACACCAAAAAGTTGGGATTGGGATGATATTGGAAATTATTATGGTGCAGCGGCAGAAGGAATTAATTTTTTTGATAATACAATTAAAATTTATTTTAAAACTAAAGGTCTTGGCAAGAAGAGTGAAGTGCTTGAAATTTTTCCAAAAATCAGTAATTTTTCATTTAAAAATGATGTTCTTGCTGGAAAAGTAAGTGATGACAATGTCATCGTATTTGGTGCTAATTATTCTCTAAATCGATATGCTCAAGGTTTTTTGCCTACTAATCAAGAAAGATTTGAGGTAAAAGGAAGTATGCCAGATCCAGAGTATCAATTAGCAGAAGAATGGGTAAAAGTATTGAGGGCAAGAAATTTTGTTGTTCGCGACGGAGCAAAAGGCATGCGCTCAGAAAAAACTAGTGCCAAAGTAAATTATGCATCTGATGTAAAATATTTATTTCTAGAAAAAAGTAAAACAGTTAAAGAAATTGCATATTGGGCTAATTTCAAAAGTGTAAATTTATTTGCGGAGGGATTATTAAATTATATTGGGTTTTCACAAAAAAATGACGGCTCAACAAAGGCAAGTTTAATTGCACTAGAAAAGTTCTGGACTGATAAAATAAATTTCGAAGGATTAGTATTGAAAGATGGCTGTGGTCTTTCCAAGGAAAATGCAATAAGTGCAACTCATTTTTGTGATTTACTTAAGTATTTATATGCTTCAAAAAATTATTCTGATTTCAAATCAACTCTTCCTATTGCAGGGGTATCAGGAACAATAAAGAATTTATGCAAAGGGCAAGCAGGTGAAGGGAGAATTTTTGCCAAAAGTGGTACAATTTCTAAAGTAAAATCTTATGCTGGATATGTTGTAAGTAAATCAGGAAAAAATCTTGCATTCGCAATTACAGTAAATAATTTTAGTGGGACTAATAGTCAGATAATAACTGAAATAGAAAAAGTATTAAACGAGTTGGCTAACTACTAAAGTTCAGCTTCGATTATTTCAGCCCAAAAATCGTGTATGCTTTTTCCTTCGCAGGCAAGCATTTTTGGAACAATACTTTCAGAGGAAAATCCGGGAGTTGTATTAACTTCTATAACAAATGCTTCATCTTTTACAAGCATAAAGTCAATTCTTGCAATTGAGCGAAGTTGTAGTAATTCGTAAATGTATTTTGACCGCTCTTGAACTTGAGACTTTACCTTTTCAGAAATTCGTGCAGGAGTTATTTCTTGTGATTTTCCGTTGTATTTTGCATCGTAGTCAAAAAAGTCATTTTCACTTGCGATTTCTGTAAGTGGTAAAGCTATCAAACCTTTTTTTGTTCGGTAGACTCCACAGGTAACTTCAATTCCGTCAAGAAAAGATTCTAAAACAATAGATTTTCCTTCTGCAAATGCATTTGTAATAGCAGTAGGTATTTCACCCAATGATTTGACTTTTGAAATCCCATAGCTAGAACCTGAGTCGGAAGGTTTAACAAAAAGTGGTAATCCTAATTCTGAACAAATAAAAGAAGCACTAAATTGATCTTCACAGGTCATGAATATTGACTTCGCGACAGGAACATTAAAAGATTTTAAAAACTGATTGCAAAACCATTTATCGAAAGATAGAGCAGAAGCTAAAGGTCCAGAATTTAAGTATGGAATACTATGAAGATCTAAAAACGCCTGAATTTTTCCATTTTCGCCAGGGTTTCCATGGATGTAAACTAAGCCAATATCGATTCTGATATACACTTTATTTTCTATAAAACTACAGGTGTTTAAATCAAATGAAACTAATCCACTGCAAGATTCTACTTGCCATTTATTTTCTCTAACTAAAATTTTATATACTATGTATTCTTTTGGGAAATGTGTTTTTATTGTTGTAGCACTTTTTAAAGAAATATCGTATTCCGATGAGTATCCTCCACAAAATAGACCTACAATTTTCATGCTTCGATTATTTAGCACGAATTTAGAAATTAGATTTACTTGATTGTCTGTCGCTTAAAAAAAGTTATCAATATGCCAGGTTTTAAAAGCTATTTTTTTTTAATATTTATATTGAATTTTTTAAACAAAAAGACAGATATTTTCGTTTATTATACCAATATTTGTATATAATTATTCGAATGAAGGAAGTCGAAAATAAGGAATTTGAGAGGATAAAAAAACCTAAGTGGCTTAGAGTCAAGCTACCAATAGGTGAAAACTACCGCAAAGTTAGGAGCTTGGTTGATGAACACAAGCTTCATACTATTTGTGAAAGTGGAAGTTGTCCAAATATGGGCGAATGTTGGGGAGAAGGAACCGCTACTTTTATGATTTTAGGAAATATCTGTACTCGTTCTTGTGGTTTTTGTGCTGTGAAAACAGGTAAACCCGAGGAAGTTGACGCTTACGAACCTGGAAAGGTTGCAAATAGTG
Organism: Flavobacteriales bacterium; assembly: GCA_009926125.1. Lineage (GTDB taxonomy): Bacteria > Bacteroidota > Bacteroidia > Flavobacteriales_D > Crocinitomicaceae > UBA952. The sequence goes on from RFPM01000001.1 coordinate 73,469, forward strand.
TTAAAATAATGAAAGTAAAACATGCTGTAATTACTTCTGTTGATCGAGATGACTTAAAAGATGGTGGTTCTGAAATTTGGGCTCAAACTGTTCGTGCAATTAGAAAGCAATCTCCTGGTACAACTTTGGAAACACTTATTCCAGATTTTGCTGGAAAATGGGAGAATTTACAAGTAATTATTGATATTGCCCCTGAAATTGTTTCTCATAATTTAGAGACTGTTCGTCGACTTACAAAACAAGTGAGAATTCAAGCAAAATACGATAGAAGTTTGGAGCTTCTTTTTAGATTAAAAAAAGGTGGAATGCATACAAAATCTGGACTTATGCTTGGTTTGGGAGAGTCTGAACAAGAGATTTTAGAAACTATGCAGGATCTTAGAAATGTTGGTGTTGAAGTTTTAACTTTAGGGCAATATCTTCAGCCAACTCTTAAGCATCTACCTGTTGTAGAATTTATAAATCCTGAAAAATTTGAGTATTATAAAATTAAAGGATTAGAAATGGGATTTCGTTATGTTGAAAGTGGACCTTTAGTTCGTTCTTCTTATCATGCAGAAAAACATTTGTTTTAAACTTAATAGACACAATTGTGTTTATAAAATATTCGATTAATAACAATGTTAAAATTTTAAATTAATTATATTTATTATTAAATTAGCACTTCTTTAACAAACAAATTAAATTTATTAAAATGAAAAGTAAAAGATTTATATTTTTATTTACAGTACTTTTTGGTATTTCAGCATTTACTCTTATTTCAAAATTTGATTTTGAGAGTAAAAACGGTTCCTATTTTCAAAAAGAATTATCAGGTTTCATGTCACAAACAGGTGGGAATGAAGCACAAGAATGGTTGAGAGCTCGATATATTGATGTTACAACTGGGCAAACAGTTACTACTGAGCGTCTAGCAGAAATCGATAAGCAGATTCGAAAATTATCTAAATCTAAATCAATATCATTTATAGAGCAGGGTCCTGATAATATTGGAGGAAGAACACGTGCAGTTCTTGTTAATCGAAATAATATAAATGAAGTTTGGGCAGGAAGTGTATCTGGAGGTTTGTTTTACTCAAATAACAAAGGAAGCAATTGGTCAAGAGTTGATTCTTATGCAGCTGCTTTAGCAAGTCCAAATATTTCAAGTATGACTCAAACCGCTGATGGAACGCTATTTATAGCAACAGGTTCAAATCAAGAATCAGGGTCTGGAAATGGTGTTTGGTACTCTACTGATAATGGTGCAACATGGCAAAAAATTCCCGGTACAACAGAATGTACTGAAGTTGTAAGTGCATCTGAATCTTCAGCTATTCCTTATGCTTGGCTTGCAACCGCGGCAGGTTTAAAAAAATGGAAAGTTGGTGATGCAGGTCTTACAGGTGCAACTGTGACAACAGGAGCATGCACCGCTTTGAAAATTTCTCCTGATGGTAATGTAATCGTTGCAGCATTTGGCTCTAGCAAAACATATGTTTCAAATGATGCTGGAGTAACTTTTGCTGATAAATCTGGAAATAGCACAGGTGCAACTACTGTTCCAGTAGGCGCTGGAAGAATTGAATATGCAATTTCTTCAATGAAAAATTCTAGTAATAAATATTCAATTTATGCTGTAAGAACAAATGGTGAATTACTTGGAATGAATGTATCTCATGACGATGGCCAAACTTGGAGTCAGTTTGTTGGGGCTTCTACTATAGATTCTGATTTAAACATATACAGTAATGGCGTAACAAATCAAGGGACTTATAATTCTATAGTTTCTGTAGTTCCAAATGATCCTGAAAAAATCTTAATTGGAGGAATTGACATCTGGAAGTGGAAACAAACAATCAACAACCCTCCTTTTGGTGGCTTTGAGCAAATAAGTCTTGGTTTTGCAAGCCCTGCATCTGGTCTTTATGTGCATTCTGACAACCATGAAATGAAATGGGACAATAACAACAGATTGTATATTGGAAATGATGGTGGAATTGGTATTTCACAAGATTATGGACAAAGCTTTTATGCTTCTAACCGTGGTTACAATGTCACACAATTTTATGGAATAGCATTTGACAGAGAAGGTTCTGTAATGGGTGGTGCACAAGATAATGGGACACTTTATAATAACCATGCTAATAATACTTATCAGGAGTTTAGAGAAGTTTTAGGTGGAGATGGTTTTGAATGCGAAATTTCATTTTTTAATCCTAAAGTAATGTTTGGTTCTATATATAACAATGATCTTTACAGATCAAGTGACAAGGGTCAAACTTGGAATCCTTACAGTCCAACTTTACCTGCATCTTATAATCCAACAGGAACAATGGGTGCTGCAGAACATCCTTTTCATACTGAGATATTTTTGGCTGAGTATTACGATTTAAATTCAAAAGACTCAGTTACTTTTATCCCTAAAAAAAATTATGCTTCCGGAGCATCAATTAGAGTTCCAAGTGCTGCTTCCGGAGATACAATGACTTATGTATCACAATCAGCATTGTATTTTGATGATACTCTTTTCAATACTCCTTCACTAACATCAAATGGGATAAATTATGGTTTAAACACCGCTACGGGTGAAACAGTAGCAATGGGTACTGAAACTGTAATTTATAATGTTAGTTGGGATACTTTAAGAGTTCAAGATCCTTATCAATCTTGGTTTGTTTTTTATGTAAACAAAAATGGAGGAGAAATTTGGGGATCTAGAAATTCATTAAGACTATCTGCAACAAATGGTCAGTGGGTTTGTGTTGCAAGAAATATTGGTTCTAATGGTTACTTTGACATTGAATTTTCTAGGGATTTAAATCAATTGTATATTGGAACATCATCAGGTGTTACACGTGTGAATGGTCTTGGCTCAATTTATACTTCAGATCCTGCATTTTCTACTAAGGTTGGTTATGGTTTAATAGCAGGAGGTCTTGTTCCAACTCATACAACGAATGTGAAAATCACTTCAACATCTTATGAAGGTATTGCAGTAAACCCTTATAATCCAGCAGATTTAGTATTGTTTGCTGGTTTTGGTGGAACGAACAAGCGCTGTACTAATGCAAATACTGCTACTTCTACTAATCTTGTTGCTGTTTCACTTCCATCAATCGTTTCAGGAATTGCTTGCTATGACGGTATTATTGATAGAAATGATGAAAATATTATTGTTATTGGTACTTCTAAAGGTGTTTTTGTAACTGAAAATGGAGGAGCAACGTGGGAGAATGCATCTACAGGGTTCGATGGAACACCTGTATATGAGGTACGTCAATCTTGGAGGTCTTTTGATGAAGGAAATGGTCGCCCTGGAGAAATATATATTGGAACCTATGGTCGTGGTATTTTTAGTTCTTCCGCTTATTTAGATTTAAATGAAAATAACAATAGCGCAATTAATAACGAGAATTTCAGAACGAAATTTAAAGCCTATCCAAATCCTTCTACTGACAATACAACTTTAAGCTTTGACTTAGCTCAAACTGGTGGAGTTAGCGTTCAGGTTTATTCAATTACAGGAAGATTGGTTAAGTCAATAAATAATAAGAACATGTTAAAAGGAGATAACACACTTTCCTTAGACTGTGATGACTTACCAAATGGAACTTATATTGTAAAGTTTGTTTCAGGAAAGCAAAATGAAACAGTGAAATTTATTAAAATGTAAATTTAATTATAGTTTTAAAAAGCGGCTTCGGTCGCTTTTTTTATGCGTTGGATTTTTCTATTTTCAACTTAGTAATAACTACGCAATGGCCGTCTGGGTCTTTTATTGTTATTCCATTTACTTGCCAATATGGATTTTTTGCAATTGATATAATGACTTTGTTATTCGTTATTTTGTCTAATATACTATTATATTCAAATTCTGTTTCAGGGTAAAAAACTAAAATATCATCTTCGTCAAATTTGTGATCTACCAACTCAATTGTCTGTGTAAATTCAAGATGCCAGCCTAAATTTTTTTTACCTATAAACACCCCGTCGTA
>RFPM01000002.1 GCA_009926125.1 Flavobacteriales bacterium
ACTCGAATCCATTAAATCTCGTTCGGCTAAATTTGAAGAAATTTCATTTATTTTAGCTTCAATTCCTTTTGATTTTAGCTCCAAAAATCTACGCTGAGCACGTATTTCTTGAGAAGCTGTAATAAATAGTTTTAATTCAGCCTTCGGAAAAACCACAGACCCAATATCACGGCCTTCCATTACAATTCCTCCATTCTCACCCATTTTTTGCTGTTCCATTACTAATTTTACTCTTACTTCTTTAATTGTTGCAACTTTAGAAACAACGGCAGCAACCTCAGTGGCTCGAATTAGTCCTTCAACATTTTTGCCATTTAAAAGCAAGCAATTGTTATCATTGATCAGCTGAAAAGATAAAGTAATATTTTTAAGGGCTTGAATAATCTCTACTTGCTTTGGAGTACCATCTGCAGAAAAAAAATTATTTTGAAGACAATAAAGTGCAACACCACGATACATTGCTCCAGAATCAATAAAAATAAATGAAAGTTTCTTCGCCAAATCTTTTGCTAGCGTACTTTTTCCGCAAGCTGAATAACCATCAATTGCTATGGTGATTTGTTTTTTAATCATTTTTCAAAATTACAATTATTAAGATTAAAAAAGATACTAAAAATAATCCGCTCAGGTCTTCTTAATAATAAATTGCTCTTCTAACTTTTGTGATATATTTTGCCAAGCGAATTACTTGTTTTGTATATCCAAATTCGTTGTCGTACCATGCATACAAAACGATATTTTTACCATCTAAAGAAGCAATTGTAGCATTTGAATCGAAAACCGAGCAACAAGTATTGCCAATTATATCACTTGACACCAATTCAGGATCAAACGAATAATAAATTTGATTTACTAAATCCCCGTTTAAAGCCGCATCTTTGATAACGGCATTTATTTCTTCAATACTTGTTTTTTTAGCAAGTTCTAAACTCAAAATTGCTAAAGATCCGTTAGGTGTTGGAACACGAACAGCATTTGCAGTTAATTTATCTTTTAATTCTGGTATTACTTTAGTAACAGCATTTCCAGCACCCGTAGAAGTAATAACCATATTAATTGCTGCAGAACGACCTCTTCTGGGTTTTTTGTGCATGTTATCCAATAAATTTTGGTCGTTTGTATAGGCGTGAACCGTTTCTATATGACCTTTTACAACACCAAATTTATCGTTCACAACTTTTAAAATCGGAGAAATTGCATTCGTTGTACAAGATGCTGCAGAAAATATATTTTCATTTTCCAGGTCTAATAAACCTTGATTAATTCCATAAACTATATTTGGAACTTCTTTTCCTGGTGCAGTTAATAAAACTTTACTAACTCCTTTTGCTTGAAGATGTCTTGATAGCGCCTCCCGAGTTGTAAATACACCAGTATTGTCAATTATCAAGGCATTTGTAATTCCATGCTGCGTATAATCTATATCCTCAGGATTTGAAGCATCAATCATTTTTACAATTTGACCATTAATAATAATGGCTTTATTTTCCAGATCTTCAACCACTGTACCTTTGAATGAGCCATGAACAGAATCACTTCTTAAAAGAGATGCTCGTTTAATAATATCGGCATCTGAAGAACCACGAGTAACAATTGCACGCAAGCGCAACTGCTGTCCTTTCCCGGCTTGTTTTATTAATTCCCTAGCTGCAAGACGACCAATTCGTCCAAAACCGTATAAAACAACATCTCTAGGACTTATTTCAGAAGAAGAATCTTTGAGGTTTTTTAATTTAAAAGTTAAAAAATCAGCTTTAGAAGAATAAGCATCTTGTTCAACAATCCATTCACTGGCCAATTTACCAATATCTAATTTTGATGGAACGATATCAGAAGAAAGAATAATATCTGCTAAATCTGAAGTAGTAAAAACATCGATTGGTTTATTCACAACCTCACCAGCATATTCGTGTAAATTTAAAATTTCGGAAATAGTAACATCTATCAGACTTTGGCGAAACAAAACCAATTCAATTCCTTTATCGTAGAGTAATTGACCAACTTTACTTTGAAGTTTAACGGCAGCTCTTTCTTTTTTTATGTGCAATTGAAGCACTTTTTCATAACTTAACTCTGTATCCATTTTTAATTTGATTGAAAATATAAAAAGCAAAAAAGGCTATCAGTAATTAACCGATAGCCTTTTGCTAAAATGATTATCCTAAATAAGATTTCAGCAACTTATTTCGCGAAGCATGGCGCAAACGACGAATTGCTTTTTCTTTGATTTGACGAACTCTTTCGCGTGTTAGATTAAATTTAGAACCTATTTCTTCTAAAGTAAGACCGTGATTCATTCCAATTCCGAAAAACAAACGTATAATTTCTCTTTCTTTATCAGTAAGAGTGCTCAATGAACGTTCTATTTCTTTTTGAAGTGATTCTGCCATTAAAACATGATCTGTTTTTGGCGAATCGTTATTTGACATTACATCCATTAATGTACCACCATCTTCATTTGTTGTAAGTGGAGCATCCATTGATACATGTCGACCTGAAACACTTAAACTTTCTTTGATTTTTTCTTCGGGAACCTCTAGTGCTTCTGCTAATTCTTCTGCTGAAGGTGGACGTTCGAATTCTTGCTCTAGGCGAGAAAATGCTTTATTGATTTTATTCAGTGAACCAACTTGATTGAGAGGCAAACGAACAATTCGAGCTTGCTCAGCTAAGGCCTGCAAAATAGATTGACGAATCCACCAAACTGCGTAGGAAATAAATTTAAACCCGCGTGTTTCATCAAATTTTTGTGCTGCTTTAATTAAGCCAAGATTTCCTTCGTTAATAAGATCTGGAAGTGTTAAACCTTGATTTTGATATTGCTTTGCAACAGAAACAACAAATCGCAAATTTGCTTTCGTTAATTTCTCAAGTGCTTGCTGATCTCCTGCCTTTATTTTTCGCGCTAATTCAACCTCTTGTTCTGCTGTTATTAATTCTTCTCTGCCAATGTCTTGAAGGTATTTATCGAGTGATTGACTTTCACGATTTGTTATCGATTTGGTTATTTTTAGCTGTCTCATGTATGATTTAGATTCCTTTTAAAATTATTAGTATAGATCCCATCTGATGGTATGCAAAGTAACGCGAAAAAAAACTAACTGAAAAATATTTTTTAGTCTATATTTAATTAATTTTTAACTATTTTATTAACAATTGAGAAAAAAATGTTCATTTGATTTATAAACCAAATCCAACATACTCTCTCCTACCGCTTTCAGACATAATTTCAAGTAAAATTCCGCGATTTTGATCATTTAACTTTGTAGTTAATTGTTCTACACTAGAAATAGTTTCATTATTTACCTTAGTTATTATTGTTCCTACTTTGAGCCCTAAGGATTGTAGTTTTCCTGCACCAATAGATTTAATTTTAATGCCGAATGTAATATTCAACTCTTTCTTTTCTTTTTCAGTTAATTCAATAAATGTAGCACCTAGCGCTACATTCTTTTTTATTTCTTCTTTGGTCACTAACGAAGTCTCTCCATCTTGGTTACGTAAAACAAGTTCTTTTGTCACCTCATCTCCATTCTTCTTCCTTAAAGTAATTGAAACTCTATCACCAGGACGTCTTTTTCCAATTTCTTCTTGAAGTGAAGCAACAGAATTAACCTCTTTACTTCCAATTTTTAAAAGTACTTCTCCATCTTTAATTCCTGCTTTATCCGCACTTCCTCCTTCGATAACTTTTGCCAAATAGACACCTTTTAAATTTGGAAGGTCCTCTTTTTCTTTTATTTCTTGGGTAATATCAGAAATTTGTACCCCTAAAAATCCACGTTGAACTATTCCATAGTCGATCAAATCGCGCATTACTTTTTGAACTAAATTAACAGGAATAGCAAATGAATATCCACTATAACTTCCAGTTTGAGAAGCGATAGCAGTATTAATTCCAACAAGTTCGCCATTTGTATTTACAAGGGCGCCACCACTATTTCCTGGATTAACGGCAGCATCAGTTTGAATAAATGATTCGATTGGAAATACGTCTTTTCCTGAACGTTCACTCAGGAGATTTATATTTCTAGCTTTTGCAGAAACAATACCTGCAGTAACTGTAGATGTTAAATTAAAAGGATTTCCAACAGCAAGAACCCACTGGCCAATTTTTAAATCGTCACTATTTCCTATTGGAATAGCTTTAAATCCTTTTCCTTCAATTTTTAAAACTGCTAAATCAGTTGCTGGGTCAGTGCCAACAATTTTTGCTGTGTATTTTGAATTGTCGTTTAAAATAACTTCTATTTCACTTGCATTATCAACTACATGATTATTGGTAATAATATAACCTTCTGAAGAAATAATCACACCTGAACCAGCACCAGAACCATATTGCTTAAATTCTCTTCCACCAGCTCCCGGCCCATTAAAAAATTCTTGAAAGGGATCGCGTTGAAAAGTAGTTTGGACAACTTTAGTTGTGACGTGAACAACTGAATTTATTGTGCTTTCTGATGCATCTGTAAAATCATTTGCGTCGGAAACACCATTTAATCCTACGGATCGAGCGTAACTGTTTTTATTTCCATCAATAACTCTATCAGAAAGAAATCCTGAAGAGGTCTGAAAATATACATATGTTGCAAAAGGGATGGTACCGCCTAATAAACCAATACCAAAAATTTTAAAAAAAGAGAGGTAATTCATGCGATTAAATTTAAATGTGAATGCTAAAATAACAACTAAACACAAGATTTATTTGATTTATAGCTGTTAAAAATTTGTTAAGAATAATTAACTTTAATTAGGTATATTTGGCCTTAATTCTATGCAAATAAAATTTTCAAAATACCAAGGAACAGGTAATGATTTCATTTTACTGAATAATTTATCTGGAAGTCATGATGCATTATCTGTAGCTGACATCAAATTGCTTTGTAATCGTCGTTTTGGAATTGGTGCTGATGGATTAATTAAAATCAATCAATCTTACTCTAAAGCTTTCGAAATGGATTATTACAATTCAGACGGCAGTATAAGTTTTTGTGGAAATGGAGCGCGCTGTGCAGTTGCTTTTGCAGAAACATTGGGGATAGAAGTTTCGGATCTTACATTTGATGCAATTGATGGCTCTCATTGGGCCAGTAAAACTGCTAATGACATCAAAATCCAAATGGGAAATGTAGAAAACGTTCATGCATTTGAAAATGAATTCGAACTTTATACAGGTTCTCCTCATTATGTAAAAATCAGTGATGATATTTCTAGTGAAACAATTCTAAATTTTGGAAAAAGTATTCGTTTTTCACCAAAATACAATAGCGAAGGCATAAATGTAAACCTGTTAAAAGGAATTAGCCCAACTAAAATTGAAATTGCATCTTACGAAAGGGGCGTTGAGGAAGAGACCCTTTCTTGTGGAACTGGAGCTACGGCTTGTGCTCTTGTTTGGGATAAAATACACAATTCAGGAACTAATTTTATTGAGGTAAAAGCAAAAGGTGGGAATTTAAAAATTGAATTCAAACGAGATTCTTTCAATGGCTATTATGACATCTTCCTAGTTGGTCCAGCAGAATTTGTGTATTCCGGAGAAATTAATTTAACAAAAGAATAAATTTAGCATGTTAAAAGGAGAATCTATCTACCTAAGAGCAGTAGAAAAAGAGGATGCATCAACTCTTTTTATTTGGGAAAACAATCCTTCAAATTGGAAGATATCCAATACAGAAATCCCATTTTCTATGCATTCTATTCATCAATTAATTGAACAGCAATCAAATATTAGAAATTCAGGTCAATTACGAATGATTATTTGTCTAATCGAAAATGATTTTCCAATTGGCGCTTTTGATTTGTATGATGTGAGTTTCAGACATGGATTTGCTGCAATTGGAATTCTAATAGCCGAGGAAAAAGAACGAAGAAAAGGATATGCTCAAGAAAGCATGAAATTAATGATTGAATATACTAGAGATGTTTTAGAACTCAGTAATTTACAATGCGCTATTCATGCGGACAATAAAGCAAGTATTGACTTTTTTGAACAAATTGGATTTAATCATATTGGCACAAAGAAAAACTGGCTTTTATACAAAGGAAAGCGCATTGACGAAGTAAATTATCAACTATGTTTAAAAGAAATAAAATAGTTCTTAGTGTAATTATTGCACTTGTACTAATTGCAATTGCTGTTCCGAAAATAATGCTTTTCATTTCTGGAAATAAGGTCAGTTGTAATGAAATTAGAAAAGATTTTTTTATACTCTCACCATTAGAATTGGATGGTTTAGCAATTCAGTTAAAAAAAGAGGGTATTATTGATAATCTAAATGCATTTATTTCGGTTGGAGAATACAAAAACTTAAAACTTAATAAAATTGCTTTAGGTAAATATTGCATTGAACCTGGCACGACTTATCGCACTTTGCTAAATGGTTTTAAAATAAATGCAAATGGCAATGGAAATAATGAAAAAGAAGTTGAGGTAACATTTAATAACTGCATAACAATAAATGATTTAGCCGAAAAAGTTTCATCCTGCTTATTTCTTGATAGTGCTAAATTAATTTCATACTTAAACGATAAAAACACCTTAAAAAAATATGGTTTTACACCGCAACAAATACCTGCACTTTTCATTCCTAATACCTATCAATTTTTTTACGATACTGATGAACAACAATTTGTTGAACGAATGGCTAAAGAATTCAAGATTTTTTGGACTAATGAAAGAAAAGAAAAAATTAAGCAAATTGGATTAAATTCCCCAAGCGAAGTTGTAACTCTTGCGAGTATTGTTTATTCTGAACAATCAATTGTTTCTGAAGAATGGCCAATTATATCTGGACTTTATTTAAATCGTATTAAGCAAGGCATCCGTTTGCAGTCTGATCCAACCTTTAAATTTTGTTGGGGAGATATTTTAAAAGGTGTTCAGCGCTTGCTAAATATTCATCGCGAAATTAATTGCGAATACAACACCTATAAAATTAAAGGTTTACCACCAGGTCCAATTTACCTTCCTCCCACTACAGTTGTGGATGCTGTTTTAAATAAGGCCGATGTAAATTATATTTATATGTGTGCGAAACCTGATTATTCGCACCGACACAATTTTGCTGTTTCTGGAGCTGAACACATGAAAAATGCAAAACAATTTCAGAATTGGCTTTCCAATGAACTTAAAAAAAAGAATAAACGATGAAAAGAAGAGCATTTTTTAAGGCAGGATTGAGCTTAGGTGCTATTTCCTTGCTTGAACCATTAAAAGGAGCGAACCTTCTTTCTTCTTCATTTGAAGGTGTTACTTCTGGACCTATTGTTTTATCAACTTGGATTCATGGTTTGGAAGCAAATCGTGCAGCCTGGGAAGTTTTGAGTAAGGGAGGGAAAGCAATTGATGCGGTTGAAAATGGCGTTAGAATTACGGAAGCAGACTTAGCAAATCGCAGTGTTGGAATTGGCGGACGCCCTGATAGAGATGGCCATGTTACGCTTGACGCATGCATAATGGATGAAAAATCGCGCTGTGGTGCGGTAGCTTTTATGGAAGGAATTGCACATCCAATTTCTGTGGCAAGAGCAGTTATGGAAACTACGCAACATGTTATGCTTGTTGGAGAAGGCGCGGAGAAGTTTGCAAGTGAAAATGGTTTTAAAAAAGCAAAAATGCCATTGCCTGAAGTAAAAAAAGATTGGGAAAAATGGAAAAAAGAAAATAAAGATGTATTCAAAAAACCAATTATTAATCACGAAAATCATGATACAATTGGCTTGATTGCAATGGATGCCAATGGCGACTTAAGCGGCGCTTGCACCACAAGTGGTTGGGCCTACAAAATGCACGGACGTGTTGGGGATTCACCAATTATTGGTGCTGGTTTATTTGTTGATAATGAAATTGGCGCCGCAACTTCTACTGGTATAGGGGAAGCAATTATTCGTGTAGCCGGAAGTAGTATGGTTGTAGAATTAATGCGACATGGTTATTCTCCCACAGATGCTTGTAAAGAAGTTGTAAATCGTATAATTAAAAAACACAGCGATTTAACGAATTTACAATGTGGATTTATTGCAATTGACAAAAAAGGAAATTTTGGAGGATATTCCGTGTATGCGGGATTCAATTATGCGCTAAAAACTTCCACAGAAGATAAAATGGTAGATGCTGGTTTTGATAGAAATTGGTAGGAATTGATTGACTTATTAAATTTATGAAAACGTTAATAGTACTAGTTCTTCTAATAGTTTCAATATCTTCATTCGGGCAACAAGAACTTTCTTGGGAAATTTATCATCCCTTAAAAAAAGAATGGTTTTCTTTTGGGAAATCAGGAAGTATCCAAGAAAAATTAATGGAACTAAAGGAATTACCCCCTGCTTTTTATAGCGATAATGAAAAAGAATTTCAATGGATTGAAGATCATGTTTGGCAATTCAGAAGCACCTTTTACCTCACTGAAAAAGAAGCCAGTTCACGAAACTTAATCTTGCAATTCCCCAATATTGATACCTACGGAGAAATTATACTTAATGATCAGTTTATTGGATCAACGGATAATTTCTTTCGTCCTTATGAGTTTGAGATACAAAAATCTGTAATCTGCGGATACAATACATTATTAGTAACTATTACACCGCCAGTATTATTTCATAAATCACGTTATGAAAATGAAGATTTTCATTATCCTGCTCCAAACGATCCCGCTAAAATGAAAGTGGCGCCTTTAAGTCGAAAACCACAGTATCAATTCGGCTGGGATTGGGCACTAAGAATGAATACCATCGGTTTTTCAAAACCCATAAATATTATCCCCTCCGGATTTAATGCGATTAAATCGTGTGTCGTAAACACGCTCTATCAATCCAGCAATGTCGCAACATTACTTTATATTTTAGACACCAAGAAACCATTGGTTGATGGGTTTATTTCTTCTTCTTTATTTGGGAAAAGACCCTTAGTAATTGATTCACTTAAACCCAATCATTTTTTAGTTGATTTTCAATTGGAGAATCCAAAATTGTGGTGGCCTGTTGGATTCGGTGAACCAAATTTATATCTAGACACCTTGAAACTTTTAAACGCTGATGGATTGGTCCTCGATAAATACATTATTGAATTTGGAGTTAGGACAGCGAAATTAGTCCAAAATAAAGATGAATGGGGAACTTCTTATGAATTTCACGTAAACGACATTCCGATTTTCTGCAAAGGAGCCAATTACATTCCACAATCGGTATTTCCAGCAGCGGTTAAAGATTCAGCTATTGAAAATATGATCGATCAAATGCTTGCTGCTAATTTTAATATGGTGAGAGTTTGGGGGGGCGGTTATTATCCCGATAATATTTTTTATAAAACCTGTGATAAAAAAGGGTTATTAGTTTGGCAAGATTTAATGTTCGCTTGTGCAATGTATCCGGGAGACAGTACTTTTTTAAAATCTGTGGAAGAAGAATTAAACTATCAAATCCCTCGTATAAGTGCTCACCCAAGTGTTATTCTACTAAATGGAAACAATGAAGTGGATATGGCATGGAAAAACTGGGGTTTCCAACTACAGTATTTTTTAAAGGATAAATCTCAAAAAATAATAGAAAAAGCCTACGATGATTTATTTAATAAGCTTGCTAAAGAACTTGCATCAAACTGGACAAGCACTTCCTATATTCATACTTCTCCACTCAGTAATTGGGGGAAAGATGAGTTTTACAATCACGGCTCTCAGCATTATTGGGGTGTTTGGCATGGTTCAGATCCACTCGTAAATTTTTCAACTAAAATTGGTCGCTTTAATGCCGAATATGGCTTTCAGAGTTTTCCGGAATTTTCAAGTTTAGCAAAATTTTCAGCAAAAGAAGATTGGTCACTTACTTCAAAAGTGATGAAACACCATCAAAAAAGTTATGTTGGGAACAGCATGATTGAAAAGCAAGCAAAATTACTTTATGGAAAATCTAAAAGTTTTGAAGAATTTGTATACCAATCCCAACTTACACAAGCAAATGCAATTTCTACCGCAATTAATAGTCATCGTTTAGATGCTCCAAGATGTATGGGGACTTTGTACTGGCAGTTAAACGATTGTTGGCCGGCACCAACTTGGTCAAGTATTGATTATTATGGCTCTTGGAAAGCATTGCATTATGCTGTTCGTGATGATTACAGACAAATTGCTGTATTAAAAAAAACAGATGCTAAAGGAAATATTGAGTTGTTCTTGAAGTCCGATGCTCCAAAAAGTAATGAAAATGCTATTCAGCTTTCACTTGAAGTTTATTCTTTGGATGGAAAGCTTCTTTCTTCAAAGTCGCAAAAACTGAGTATTTCCTATATGGAACAATTTTCATTGGGGAAATTTCAAGCTGATAACAAAATTGTAAAAGTTCGAATAGGATCTGATTACGAACGAGTATTTCTCCTTAGCAAGGAAAAAACTTTTAAAACTAAATTAGCGTCAGCAGAAGACATAACTATTTATTTAAATGCTGTAGATACGATAAATAAGACGTCAGTAATTGAGATTAACAACAATCAGTTTTTGGCAGATTTCTGGTTGTATTCAGCTAAAATTGGAGTGACATTTGAAAAAAACTTCATTCAACTACTTCCAGGAAAGCATCAAATTTTAATTCATTTCAATGAAATTCCTGAACAAAAGGATTTCGCTTGTTTTTTTCGATAGATATCTTTCTTGTTACAATTAATGCTAAATTTATAAGCTTTATCTATGAAAATTGCAGTTACTGGTGCAAGCGGTCATGTTGGCAATGTTGTTTGCAGAAAACTTATTGAAAAAGGATGCAAAGTGAAAGCTTTTTATAATTCTGACTCAAGAAGCCTTCAAAATCTTGACCTTGAATTAGTGCAAGGAAATGTATTAAACAAATCTGATTTATCTAAATTAATTGAACACTGTGATTTCGTCATCAACTGCGCCGCGATGATTAGTATAAATGGTGATCGTGATGGTCTTGTTTTTAAAACAAATACCGAAGGTCCAAAAAATATTCTTGAAGTAGCAATCCAACATAAAGTAAAAAAAATTATTCATGTCAGCAGTGTACATGCAGTTCACGATTTACCACATTCAACAATTTACAACGAACAAAGAGCATATAAAAGTCAAGAAAATTTTGCTTATGATTATTCAAAAGCAAAAGGGGAACAAGAAATTCTCTCTAACTCAAAAAATCAAAATATTGAAGTTGTTGTAGTTCGACCAAGTTGTGTTGTGGGTCCTTTTGACTTTAAACCTTCAAAAATGGGGGCTGCACTAATGAATTTTTACAAGGAGAAAATTCCTATGATTCCAAAAGGTGGCTATGACTTAGTCGATGTTCGTGATCTTGCAGAATCAATTTATCAAGCAATTTTAAAGGGCAAAAATGGTGAAGTCTATTTACTTTCCGGAAAATACTATAGTTTTAAAGACTTACTCAAAGAAATTCATCTTGTAACAAATAAAAAGATTCCGAAAATCATACTTCCAATTTGGTTTTTAAAAGCAACACTGCCATTTATTTGGATCTTGAGTAAACTAACAAAAACTGAACCTTCATTAACCTATGAATCAATAATTGCAATCAAAGAAGGGCATCCAAACATGGATAATTCTAAGGCAAAAGAAATCCTTCATCACAATCCTAGACCATTAAAAGAAACCCTCAGCGATTTTTTTAAGTGGCAATTGGAAAATATAAGAAATCAACAAACGTTCTAAACTATGAAAACTGAAACCCTTGAGTATATTTTATTTATATGGATTACTCTAGCTCTAATTGTTCACATCACCATGTTTTATGTAACCGCTCCATTTGGAAGACATACCTCAGATAAATGGGGACTTACCTTGAATAACAAAGTTGGCTGGTTCATCATGGAGCTTCCTTCATTGCTAATGATGTCTTATTTCCTTGTTTTTGGAACTTATTCAATGGATTCTTATGTGTGGATTTTATTTGCTCTATGGATTTTTCATTATACCAATCGAACCATTATCTATCCTTTACGAATAAAACCTACGGATAAAAAAATGCCCGTTTCAATTGCTTTAAGCGCAATTATTTTCAATATCGTAAATGCTGGAATCAATGGTTATTTCCTTGCAGAACTTGCTGCACCAAATAACTATAATTTAGAATGGTTAAGCAGCCCTCATTTTACAATTGGCTTACTAATTTTTATTGCCGGAATGCTAATTAATTTAAAATCAGACACTCTTTTAATTGGTTTAAGGAAAAAAGGAGAGAAAAACTACCAAATACCGAAGGGATTTTTATTCGATTATATTTCTTCTCCCAATTTATTTGGAGAAATCATCGAATGGACTGGTTTTGCAATAATGGCATGGAATCTACCTGCCCTCAGCTTTGCTATTTGGACCTTCGCTAACCTTGTTCCTCGTGCACTGAATCACCACAATTGGTACAAAGAGAAATTTCCAGATTACCCAAAAAACCGTAAAGCAGTTTTCCCTTTTTTATTTTAAACATTCAACGTATATTTACAACTTATGAGAATTTTACAGATAATTTTACTACTACTTTTTATCATATCAAAGGTTTCGGCACACGAAGGAGGAAAACCCCATGGAAACGATAAGATTTGGAACACGGGGAAAACATCAGAACAAGGAAGTTTTTTGATGCTAAAAGATGGTGAAGTTTATATTCAAAAAAATAATGCCTCAATCAGCCATTTTCCATTAGCCAACTTATCTACAAACGAACAAAAAGAAATTATTAAACGCTACAAGGCAATTGAAAAATTAAACAAGGAAATTAGTGTTGCTCCGAAAACCGAAACTAAAAAAGGCAATATAAATGGACTCCTAATTAGCTTTTCTTTGATAATTACCTTAGTCCTTATTTCTTTTATTCTCAAACGAACTAAACTTAAGACCACTGCCCTACTTCTTCTTTGCTTAAATACATTGTTTTTTAGTTTTACAGACCCAAATACTATCAATGCAGCTTTTTCTCCATTTGCAGCAAATGTCACAACCTCTTGGGATAATAACTACTTTTATGTTGAATCAAAAGGCATTCCTACAACACATACCATGATGGTTGGAATTTCCAATCATGGTTGGCAACAGCAAGTTCCAATTCCACAATGCTATACAGGGAATAACCATTGGAGTATTCCTTTGAATCCAATTATTGCAACAACTCCAGTACCTGTTAATGGAAGTCATTTTACCAGAGGTGCGATAGCACTTGCAATTAATGGTGTTCCAATTTTTAATCCTTTTACAAATACAGGTGTTGATGCGTTTCTAGACGGACAATTAGATAATTTTGGTGGACATTGTGGAAGAGGAGATGACTACCATTATCATACAGCACCTTTGCACTTATACAATCAAACAACTTCTACTCTCCCAATTGCTTATGCCTTAGATGGATTTGCAGTTTATGGAAGTTTAGAGCCAGACGGGACAGCTATGACAAGCCTTGACATAAACCACGGACACTCTTTAAATGGCGTTTATCATTACCACGGAACTGCATCAGCACCTTACATGATAAAAAACATGGTGGGACAAGTAACGGAAGATGCAACTTTAGAAATCGTTCCTCAAGCCCATGCGCAACCAGTAAGAACAGAAAATTGGGGCCCTTTAAGCGGTGCTTTAATCACTTCTTGTACTGAAAATACTTCAAATAATGGATACAATTTATCTTACACGCTCAATAATGGAAGTCCGTATGCAACAAATTACAGTTGGAACGGATCTACCTACACTTTCAATTATGTTACTCCATCTGGGACTACAACAATGAACTACAATGGATTTATTCAATGTAATTTAGCGCTTGCAATAAATAACCTTAGCTTACTTGATCAGAGTATCAGTATCTATCCAAATCCAAGTAGTGATATTTTAAATATAAATTTAGGAACGAAACTTTTAGAGAAAGATGTTCAAAGTATTTCTATCTATGACCTGAAAGGCACAGAGATTTTTCATAGTGACACATTTAAATCTAGCATTGATATTAAGAAGTTTAATAGAGGTTCCTATGTAATTAAAGTTAAAGTTTCAAATTCAAGTATCACAAAAAGATTTTTTGTAAATTAATAGCGTATTTTTTCATAATTCTGAAGCTTTAATTAGCTAAAAAAGTATACAACTATTTTTTTATTTTACTAATGACATTAAAAGAATCCATTCATCAGGACTTAAGAAAAGAATTAAAATTTCGAATTGATGAAATACAAAATATTTTATATGATTTACACTTGTCGGGATCACGCGAAGCTAAAAGTTCTGCGGGCGATAAACATGAGACAGGAGTCGCAATGGCTCAATTAGAACAGGAAAAATTGCGGTATCAAATCTATGAATTTCAAAAAATGAAAGAAATAGTGCAAAAGATCAATCCAAGTAAGTCTAATAGCAAAATAAATCTTGGAAGCTTGGTTCAAACAAACAAAGGTTGGTTTTATATTTCTGTTGGACTTGGTTCACTTACTTTTAAACAACAAGTTATTTTTGCAATAAATCCTGAAGCGCCTTTTGGCAAAGCACTCATTGGAAAAGTAAAAGGTGATAGCATTCATTTTAATAGCGTTGAATCTATTGTTTTGCAAGTTTTATAGTAAAGTATAAAATTCACTTTTCAGGAATTGAAAAGCAAAAAAAACCTTAAAAACAGCTTTTAATTTAAAACCTGAAGAAACTTCAAAACGAATAGTACAATAAATGCAGCAAAATCCTAACTTTGCAGTTCATGATTCAGTTTAAGAAAGTCGCCTTTTATACTTTGGGCTGTAAGTTAAACTTCAGCGAAACATCAACAATTGCTCGTCTATTTGAAGATGCAGGTTTTGCCAAAGTGGAATTTGAAGATACTCCTGATGTGTATATTATTAATACTTGTTCAGTTACTGAAAATGCAGATAAAAAATGCAAACAACTTGTTAAACGAGCTGGAAAAATAAATCCTGAGGCATTTATCGTTATTGTTGGTTGTTATGCGCAATTAAAACCTACAGAAATAGCTTCAATTCCAGGGGTTGATATGGTTTTAGGAGCAAATGAGAAATTCAATATTTTAGAACACTTAGAAAAGGAAAGCAGTAAGCGACTCGTAGCAAAAGTTGCTTTTGATAATATAAAAGAAACAAAAGAATTTGTCCCCTCCTATTCTTTTGGCGATAGAACGCGCTCTTTTCTTAAGATTCAAGATGGTTGCGATTATTTTTGTAGTTTTTGCACCATTCCTTTAGCTCGTGGAAAGAGTCGAAATGCAAGTATTAAGGAAACGGTAAGTCAAGCCGAAAAAATTGCGGCTACAGATGTAAAAGAAATTGTCCTCACTGGTGTAAATATTGGAGATTTTGGGCAAGGTGAAAATGAAAACTTCTATGGACTGATTAAAGAACTAGATGAAATAAAAGACATTGAGCGATTCAGAATTTCATCAATAGAACCAAACTTACTAAGTAATGAAATAATTGATTTTTGCTTATCGAAATCAAAACGATTTGCTCCGCATTTTCACATTCCACTTCAATCTGGAAGCGATCGCCTGCTAAAACTTATGCGAAGAAAATACGAACGAAAATTATATGCTGAACGTGTAGCTAGAATCAAATCACTTAGGAGTGATAGCTGCATTGGAGTAGATGTAATTGTTGGATTTCCAGGTGAAAGTGATGAGGATTTTAATGAAACGATTCAATTCATTCAAGATTTAGATGTTTCTTATTTACATGTTTTTACCTATTCTGAAAGGGCAAATACTGGAGCACCTAAGTTAGGTACTGCAGTACCAATGGAAGTTAGAAGAACTCGAAGCAAACAACTACATTTAATCTCCGACAGAAAAAAAAGAAATTTTTATACAGAAAATCTAAACACTGAGCGCACAGTTTTGTTTGAATACGAAGAAGATGAAGGATACATGTTTGGGTTTACTGAAAATTACATAAAAGTTAAATTTCCATTTGATGCGAAACTAACGAATACTTTTCAACGTATTCGTTTGACAGAAATTGATAGGGATGGTATTATGAAATGTAAACTTAGCAACTTAACCTTAGCATCTTTTTAATATGAATACAATTTACATTACACGAAGGGAAACTTTCAATGCAGCACATAAATTATGGCAGGAAGAGTGGTCTGAAGAAAAAAACTGGGAGGTTTTTGGAAAGTGTAGCAATAAAAATTGGCATGGTCACAACTTTCAGCTTTTTGTAACTGTAAAAGGTGTTCCTGATAAAAATACTGGATTTGTTATGAATTTAAAAACTTTAAGTCAGATATTAAGAGAGAAAGTAATTGAACCTTTAGACCACAAAAACCTAAATTTAGATGTTCCATTCTTTAAAGGGAAAATGGCATCAACTGAAAATTTAGCAATTGCAATTTGGGATGAAATTTATGATATAATCGCAAAAAATGGAGGAGAATTAGCAAAAGTAAAGCTAGTTGAAACGGAAAATAACTACGTTAACTATTATGGTGGGAAAGAACCATTTTAGAATAATAAATTAATTTAAAAACTATTTTTAGAAAAGTAAAATGGAAAAAGAATACAAGTCAATCATAGAACAACTTGGAGAAAATGCTAACAGAGAAGGTTTATTAAAAACTCCCGAAAGAGTTGCAAAATCTATGAAATTCTTAACAAGTGGTTATAACATAAATCCAGATGATTTAATAAATCAAGCTATTTTTCACGAAGAATATTCCGAAATGGTCTTAGTGAAAAATATAGATATTTATTCGCTTTGTGAACATCACATGCTTCCCTTTTTTGGGAAAGCGCATGTAGCATACATTCCAAATGGTAAAATTGTTGGCTTGAGTAAAATTCCACGGGTTATTGATGCGTATTCTCGTAGACTGCAAGTACAAGAACGTCTAACAATTGAAATTAGGGATTGTATTCAAAGAACATTAGAACCAAAAGGTGTTGCCGTTGTAATTGAATGTTGCCATATGTGTATGCAGATGAGAGGCGTTCAAAAACAAAATGCCCAAACAACAACAAGTGCTTTTACAGGATTATTTTTATCAAATGATGCTACAAGAAAAGAATTTATTAATTTAGTGCAAACAAAACTACATTAACCATGAATCAAGGACTAGAAGATCAAAGCAGTTTATCAGCGGATTTAGCAAGAGACTTTTTCCGAAATGTTTATACCTATATGTTTGGAGCTTTAGGTATTTCAGGAATTCTTGCCTACACGGTAGGAACAAATACTACTTATTTCACGAGCTTATTTATAAGTGCTGAAGGTGGAATTTCTCCTGTTTTCTGGGTTATCGCATTTGCGCCCTTAGGAATAGGATTATTGATCCAGTGGGGATACAATCGCTTGTCTATGGGTGTTTTACTCGCACTTTTTATTCTGTATTCTGGTCTAATGGGTTTAAGTTTATCTACAATTTTTCTAGTGTACAATATTGCTTCAATTGCATCAACATTTTTTGTTGCAGCTGGTGCTTTTGCCGGAATGGCCATTTTAGGTTATACAACAAAAACAGATTTAACAAAGTTTGGTAGTTTATTATACATGGTTTTTATTGGGATGTTTATCGCAGGGATTGTGAATATTTTTATGAAAAGTGATGGTATGGGTTTCATTATTGCATGTTTAGGAGTTTTTGTTTTTACGGGGCTTACTGCTTATTCAATGCAACAATTAAAATCTGTGGCAACTAATACAGATTTGACTGAAGAAGAAAGAAATAAGCTATCGCTAATTGGTGGACTTCAACTTTATATTTTATTTATTAATTTATTCCTTTCTCTATTGCGACTTTTAGGTAATAGGAATTAGTCGTATTTACAGTTATAAAAAAACCGAAGAAAATTATCCTTCGGTTTTTTTTTGCGTTTTGATTTTTTAAAGAAAACATTTTCTAACTTTGAAAAAAAAAAATTTTATGTCAGATAACTTTTTTGAAGAATCAACTGCCGCTGTAGGAACAATCTATACGATTGCTATTCTTGCTATTATTGTTTCTATTCTTATTTGGGGTTAAGCTAAAACAAACTTCATACTTTTAGCATGCCTTTCAATTCGCTATTTTCTTGGTACATTGGAAAGCGCATGAAAAGGATAGCTGATTATAAAAATAATCCGCATGAGAACCAAGAGAAAATATTCCATTATTTAATCTCTCAAATAAGTAAAACAGAATTTGGTCTTGAAAAAGAGCTAAATATAAATACTCATTACTCAGAATTTAAAGAGAAAATTCCATTACAAGATTACGGCACCTTAAAATCGTTGATTGATTTATCAATAGAAGGCAAAACAAATTTACTTTGGCCAGGTAAAACAAAATGGTTTGCAAAATCTTCTGGTACTACAGCAGGAAGAGTAAAAATACTACCTATAACAAAAGAACTTCTTGAATTCAATCATTATGCTGGAGGGAAAGATTTATTAGCACAATACTATGCAAATCATCCTAAAAGAAAATTATACAATGTAAAACATTTAATTATTGGTGGAAGTGGGCAAATAACTAAAAAAGCTGGAGGTGTATTCATTGGAGATCTTTCTGCTATTATTATTAATAACCTGCCAGCATGGACTGAGGTCCGAAGAACACCTAAAAAAGAAATTGCACTATTAGGAAATTGGGAAGAGAAACTAGAAAAAATGGCGCATTCCGTTATACACGAAAATATTGGTATTCTTGCCGGTATTCCAAGTTGGACATCCCTCCTACTTAAGAAAGTGTTAGAGATTTCTGGAAAAAATACAATTCACGAAGTTTGGCCAAATTTAGAATTATACATTCACGGCGGCATGAATTTTAATCCCTATCGTGCGACTTTCTCTAAATTAATAGGGGAAAATATAAACTATGTAGAATCTTATAATGCATCAGAAGGATATTTTGGAATGCAAGATCAAACCGACAAAGATGAATTATTACTCTTAACGAATTCACAGATTTTTTATGAGTTTATTTCTATGAATGAATTTAAAAATTTAGAATCTGAAACAATAAGCCTTCAAGAAGTTGCTGTCGATAAAGAATATGCATTAGTTATTAGTACATCCGCTGGTTTATGGCGTTATCTCATCGGCGATACAATACGTTTTACATCTATTAATCCTTATCGGTTTAACGTAAGTGGACGAATTTCACATTACATGAATGCCTTTGGAGAAAAAATGATTGTTGATCATGTAGAAAAAGCAATTGCAAAAGCTAGTTTAGCAAACAATTCGCGTATTCAAGATTACACAGTTGCTCCGTTTTTTAATTTTAAATCAGCAACTGGCGGACACGAATGGATCATTGAGTTTGAGGAGGAACCAAAAGACTATAAGCGCTTTAAAATAGCTTTAGATAATGAATTAAAAATTGCCAATGCAGATTATGAAGCAAAACGCATAAAGAACATAAACATTGAATTTCCACGATTTGTTTTTGTACCAAAAGGCACTTTTTATGAATGGTTTAAAAGGCAAGAAAAGCTGGGTGGCCAACATAAAATTCCTCGTTTGACAAATGATCGAAAAGTTATTGAACAGCTATTGGAAATCATTTCGTAACTTTCTGCAAGAATCTATCACAATGAAAATCAGAGTTACAATTCTATTTGTTTATTTTATTTTTTTTGTAAATCACAGTCAAATTATCATTGAAGATACTGAAGAAAAAAACTATACCTTCTTAAAAGCTATTTCTGTATGGAATATTGACGAATTACAGAACGTTTATTTGATTCAAGGAAACACACTAATTAAATGTGATTCAAGCGGGAAACAACTATTCTCCCAAAGTATTAAATCAATCGGAAATGTAGCACAAATTGAACCGATAAATGCACTTAAAATCGCAGTTTTTTCTGAAGAACAACAAAGTATTTGCTTATTTGACAATACTTTAACACTAAATGGTGAATGTAACTATTTAGATAAATATGGAATTAGAAATGCGAAATTAATAGCCCGTTCAAATCGACCAAATCTATTCTGGATATACGACCAATTTAATTCAACACTACTTCTAATTGATATTATTTCTAACAAAACAATTCAAAAAATTGATAATATCAAAGGTCTGATCTTAAAAGATGAAGAAGAAAATGAAGTTGAAAAAATTCAAGAATTCAATAATCACTTGTATCTTTTTGATTCAAAAGAAACAATCTACGAATTTGATCAATTAATGACCTCAAGTGGAAAATTTAAAAAACACTCGAAAAAAATAGCATTTTGGGATAATCAACTAATTGAAATGGAAGGAAATAAAACTTGGATTACCTCTTTGATAAATAAAGAAATTAAGACTTATACAAGTACAGATAGAAATCCTAAGGACATAAAAATCAAAGGAAAGTTTCTTTATATGAACATAGAAAATAAAATTTTGAGATTCGCACTAAAAAGCTTATAGATTAGCTTTGCTTTTTGTATTTTAGCATTCTAAATTTTAAATCATGCACATTGCAATTGCTGGAAATATCGGAGCAGGAAAAACAACCTTGACAAATCTCTTGTCAAAACATTATGGTTGGGAAACACATTACGAAGATGTAGACCAAAATCCTTATCTAAATGACTTTTACGACGATATGCAACGTTGGTCCTTCAATCTGCAAATTTATTATTTGAACAGTCGTTTTACACAAATTCAGGAATTCAAAGAAACAAAGCACACGGTTATACAAGACAGAACTATTTACGAAGATGCATTTATTTTTGCTCCAAATCTTCATTCAATGGGATTGATGACCACCCGTGATTTCGAAAATTATTTTTCGCTGTTTAATCTTATGGACACATTTGTATCCGCTCCAGATTTACTTATCTATTTGAGAGCAAGTGTTCCTACTCTAGTAAATCAAATTCAGTTAAGAGGGCGAGATTACGAAGAAAGTATTCGGTTAGATTATTTGAAACGCTTAAATGAACGTTATGAAGCTTGGATCTCAACTTACGATAAAGGCAAATTATTAATTATTGATATTGACAACAATCGTTTTCCAGACAGTCAAGAAGACTTAGGTAAAATAATTAACGCGATTGATGCTGAGATCAACGGATTATTTTAATCATCCTATGATTGTTATTACAGGAGCTGCAGGCTTCATCGCTAGTTATCTTGTTGGACATTTAAATGAATTAGGTTATGAAAACTTAATCTTGGTAGATGATTTTTCGAGAGCCGATAAAATTTCTAATTATAGCACAAAGAAATTCTTAAAAAAAATAGAAAGAACAGAATTTGCTGCATGGTTAGAAAATACGAATGAAACGATAGACATTGTATTTCACTTAGGAGCAAGAACAGATACCACAGAAATGAGTGTGGAAATTTTTGATGAATTAAACTTGTTTTTCTCTCAAAAAATCTGGACAGTTTGCTCTAAAAAAAATATACCTTTAATTTATGCGAGCAGTGCAGCAACCTATGGCCTAGGTGAATTTGGCTATGACGATAAGCACGAAATAATCTCTAAATTAGTTCCCTTAAATCCTTATGGTGAATCAAAAAATGATTTTGATAAATGGGTTATTGAACAAACAGAAAAACCTCCATTTTGGGCAGGACTTAAATTCTTTAATGTCTATGGTCCCAATGAAAACCATAAAGGAAGAATGGCAAGTGTAATTTTACACGGATTTAAGCAAATAAAACTAAACGGAGAAATTAAACTTTTTAAATCTCACAATCCAAATTATACGGATGGCGGTCAATTACGTGACTTTGTATATGTAAAAGATGTAGCAAATGTTTGTTCCTATTTAATGACCGAGAAACCAGCATCTGGAATTTACAATCTTGGTTCTGGTAAAGCGCGAACATTTTTAGATTTAGCAAGCCTAACTTTTAAATCTCTTGGATTAGAAGCCAATATATCATTTATAGATACTCCAATTGATATTCGTGATAAATACCAGTATTTTACAGAAGCTAACATGTCTAAATTGCTTGAAACTGGCTACAATAAAGATTTTTATAGTTTAGAGGAGGGAATTCACGATTATATAACAAATCACCTAAATTCCTAGCAAAAAAAATCCCCTCAATTTCTTGAGAGGATTAAATAATCTTTATTTAAGCAAAATTATTCGCTTACTACTTCAAATTTAAAAGCTTGCTTAACACCTCTAAAAAGATTTGCTTCAGCTTCGAATGTTCCGATTTCCTTAATTGGTTCGTCTTTAATTTTTAAAGATTTACGATCGATATCAAAACCTTCTTTTCGAAGAGCTTCTGCTAACTGAAGTGTATTAACTGAGCCAAATATTTTTCCATTCTCCCCAGCTTTTGTTACAATAGAAACTGTAACATCAGCAAGTTTGGTAGCAATCTCTTGTGCTTCAATCTCCAATTTATTTTCTTTGTGGGCTTTCTGTTTCATCATTTCCACGTGCGCTCTTTTTGCACTAGCAGTAGCCAATGAGGCATAACCTTGAGGAATGAGAAAATTACGACCATATCCAGGTTTTACGTTTACAATTTCGTTTGCGTAACCTAATTTATCTACATTTTTCTTTAGAATAACTTCCATGATTTTTTACTTATTAAAGTTCAACAAACGACTTATTTCAACATATCACTTACATAAGGCAATACAGCAATGTGGCGTGCACGTTTTATAGCCTTATTTACTCTTTTTTGGTATTTTGCTGAAGTACCAGTGATACGACGAGGAAGTATTTTTCCTTGCTCATTGAGTAATTTCAATAAAAAAGCGGGGTCTTTGTAATCGATAAAACGAATACCGCTTTTTTTGAAACGGCAATATTTATCCTTGGTGATATCAATATTTATCGGGGTTAGATAACGAACATCATTTGACATTTTTTGATTTTTTTAGGGTTAATAAATTAAGCTTCTACTTGTGCTCCTTTTCCAGCTTTAACTCGGCGCTTTTCAGCATAAGCTAAATGGTCAACATCCATTTTCATGGTAAGAAAACGCAAAACACGTTCATCTCTTTTCATCGCTAATTCATAAGGAGCAACACAAGTGCCATCTCCATCAAATTGAATTAAAAAATAAAAACCTGTCGATTTTTTTTGGATTGGGTAAGCTAGCTTTCGCAAACCCCAATTTTCCGAATGCGTGATTTTTGCTCCTGTAGCTTTAATCTCGCCTTCGAATTTCTGCACTGCTTCCTTTGCCTGATCATCAGACAAAACGGGAGTTAAAATGAAAACAGTTTCGTAAGAATTCATACGTTATTAAATTAAAATTATTATTATTAAGGGTGCAAAGATAAGTATTTATTTCATAGAGACAAACTGATTTTAAGATTTTCTTTGTGCTTATTAGCGTTTAAACCATAAATGTTTATTTTTGACATTCAATTTTTAATAAATTTTAAATTAAAATCATTATTTTAAGTAAAAAATATCAAAACCATGAAAATTTATTTAGTATTAATCTCAGTTATTTTCGGCACTTACTCATATACATTATCTCAAAAGAAAGAGCTTTCTTTAAAAGATGCTGTTATGTTGCAAAGAAGTCTTTCTCCCGAAAGAATCACAAATTTTCTATGGATTTCAGATACTGAATATTCTATATGCAGTAAAGATTGGAAAACACTTTTTAAGAACAATGTTAATGCCGACAATGATGTAGAATTATTAAAAATTGAAAACCTTAATCTTGTTCTTCAAACATCCTATCAAAATTTTGGTGGAATGGAATGGATCAATGAAACCACAATACTTTTTAACGATGGTCAAACAATCTCTGAATACAATGTGCTAAACAATACTGGAAAAATCTTAAAAAAAGTAGGAGTAGATTCTGAAAATTTGAATTACCATTCTAAAAGCAATCAGTTAGCTTACACGATTGCTAATAATATCTATGTTGATGAGAAAGCTATTACAAAAAACATTGATAAAAACACCGTTTCAGGTCAAAGTATTGCTCGAAATGAATTTGGAATTTCAGCTGGGATTTTTTGGTCTATCAATGGTTCTTATTTGGCATTTTATCAAAAAAACGAGCGCAATGTTCACGATTATCCTTTATTGGATATCAATTCAACTCCTGGTGAATTAGTGTCAATTAAATATCCCATGGCAGGACAAAGCTCAGAGGAACCAAAAATTGGCATTTACTCACTCAAAAACCATAAGACTGTTTATATTAATCCTCGTGGAAATAGAGATGATTATTTTACGAATTTGTGCTTCACACCTGATGAAAAATATATTCTTGTTGCTGAAGTAAATCGCGATCAAAATCATATGCACTTGAATGTTTACGATTCAAAAACTGGAAAATTTGTAAAAACACTCTTTGAAGAAAAAAATGATAAATGGGTAGAACCTGAACATGCTGCTTTTTTTCCTGATGCAAAATCAAATAATTTTATTTGGATTTCAGAAAGAGACGGATTCAATAATTTGTATGCTTATACTTTCAATTTAGAAAGTGAAACTAATTTTCCTGTGCAACTAACGAAGCACCGTTTTGTAATTAAAGATATTCTCAGCGCAAGTAGTGATGGCAAAGAAATCTACTATTCTGCAACTGGAGAAAACCCAACAAACACTGTTTTCTATCGCTGTAATATAAATGGTGAAAATGAGCTTTTAACAAAAGAATCTGGAACGCATTCATTGTTAATATCAAAAAACGGCAACTATTATATGAATTCATACACAAGTTTGAATATACCTCATTCAGCAAAAATTCTCAATCGAAATGTTGAAATAAGCAAAGAATTGATCAATTCAAAAGATAAATTAGATGAATACTTGATTGGAACTACAGAAATAGGAAAAATAAAGGGAGTAGATGGCTCCGATTTGTATTACCGTTTTATCAAACCACAGAATTTTGATGCTACAAAAAAATACCCTGTATTAGTTTATGTTTATGGCGGACCGCATGCTCAGATGGTAACAAATTCATGGTTAGGTGGCGCTAATCTTTGGATGCATTGGATGGCAAATCAAGGATACTTAATTTTTACGCTAGATAATCGAGGTTCAGGAGAACGCGGTTTTGAGTTTGAATCACAAATTCATAGAAAGCTAGGTGATTTCGAGATTGAAGATCAACTCACAGGAATAAACTTTTTAAAATCATTTCCTTTTGTGGATGCTAATCGATTGGCTGTTCATGGTTGGTCTTATGGTGGATTTATGACAAGTTCATTGATGCTTCGAGAACCAGATGTTTTTAAAGTTGGTGTTGCTGGTGGACCAGTTACTGATTGGAAGTATTATGAAATAATGTATGGAGAACGTTACATGGATCGTCCTGAGCAAAATAAAGAAGGTTACGAAAAAGCTTCCTTGATGACACATGCAAAAAATCTAAAAGGGGATTTGCTTTTAATTCACGGAACAATTGATGATGTTGTGGTGATGCAAAATAATTTAGCACTTGTCAAAAAGTTTATTGATTTAGGAATCCAAATGGACTTCTTTCCTTATCCAATGCATAAGCACAACGTTAGCGGAAAAGACCGTGTGCATTTAATGGAGAAAATTTTAAGCTATATTATTGAAAAGAACAAAGAATAATCTTTTTTCACTCAAAAAAGTAACCTTTGAAGTAATTTTTATTCTTGATATATTCACTAAATTTGTAAATCGAATTAAATTAAAAAAAAATCTATGTCTCTTAAAAATAAACTATTTGCAGGTTTTGGACTAAGTCTGCTTTTCAATGCAACTATTTTTTCACAAGCGCTTCCAGGAACACTTAATTGGTATAACGGAGAAGGAACTGGAATGCAAACAGATAAAGCATATCAATTACTTAAAAATAAAAAACCTAAAGCAGTCATTGTAGCTGTTATTGACTCTGGTGTAGATATTGAACATGAAGATTTACAAGGAAAAATATGGAACAATGAAAAAGAAATTCCAAATAATGGAATTGACGATGATAAAAATGGCTACATCGACGATGTTCACGGCTGGAATTTTCTCGGAAATAAAAAAGGTCAGAATTTAGAATCAGCTAGACTTGAAAAAACAAGGATATTAGCAAAATTAATGTTGAAATATGACGGTATTGATCCTTCAAGCATAAAGAAAGATGCTGAATATGAATTGTACCTAAAAGTAAAATCAGAAGTTGAGGAAGGGCGCGCTGAATTCGAACCATATATGGAAATGTTAAAACAATTTGATGCTGAAACTAAAAAATACATTGAAGACCAAATGAATTATAATCTGAATGTAGATTTTAATGACCGAGCTCTAATTGGTGATAATCCAGATGATTTTAATGATATTCATTATGGTAATCCAGATGTAGAAGGCCCAGATGCACTTCATGGTACGCATGTTGCAGGAATTATTGCAGCAATTCGTGGAAATAACAAAGGAGGCGATGGTGTTGCTGACAACGTAAAAATTATGTCAATTCGAACCGTTCCAAATGGCGATGAATTTGATAAAGATATTTATTTAGCTATTAAATACGCTGTTGATAATGGGGCTAGCGTTATAAATATGTCATTTGGTAAAGCCTATTCACCACACCAAGAAAAAGTATACGAGGCATTTAAATATGCAGACTCTAAAGGTGTTTTACTGATTCATGCAGCAGGAAACGATGCAAAAGACATTGATATTGAACCGAATTACCCAACATCTATGTATTCATTTCAAGAAGCACCACTTGATCATTTTTTAACAATTGGAGCATCTACAATTAAAAAAGATTCTTTAACTGCATCTTTTTCAAATTTTGGTAAAAAAGGAGTAGATATTTTTGCTCCAGGCTTTCAAATTTACAATTCTGTTCCCCAAAGTGAATATAAAAATTTACAAGGTACTTCGATGGCAGCTCCAATGGTTGCAGGAGTTGCAGCTCTGCTTAAATCATACTTCCCAAGCTTATCAATGTCTGAAATAAAAAGTATAATTTTATCTTCTGGGACAAAATACAAAGGTGAATTTGAGAATTTATCGACTACTGGAAAAGTCGTAAATGTCTATAATGCTGTAAAATCTTGTCAAAAGCTTGAGGCCACAAAAAACTAGTAAAAATTGAGAGTACTTATTTTCTTTTTTCTTGCTTTAAATGCACACTATTTCAGTGCACAACAAGATGTAAAAAAACTAAATGAATTAATTCAAAATTGGCACAAAGCCGCCAGTGATGCACAATTTGACTCCTATTTTAAATGCTTAACAGACGATTTTATATTTTTAGGGACGGCACCCGGTGAACGCTGGACAAAAAAAGAATTTCAAGCATTTTCAAAACCATTTTTTGATAGAGGAAAAGCATGGGATTTTAAGGCATCTAATCGTATTTGGAACTTCTCAAAAGACGGTAAAACAGCTTGGTTTGATGAAGATCTCTCAACATGGATGCAAGGATGCCGAGGAAGCGGGGTTTGTATAAAAACCAAAGGTTTATGGTCAATATCTTACTATAACCTTACTGTCCTAATAGAAAATGACAAGATCAAAGAATTTATTGAACTTCGGAAAAACTGATGTTTGTAATCGATAATCAACTTAAAACCGCAAAAAACTATTTCTCTGAACAGCTCAAAAACTTGTTCTCATCCACTGAAATAAATTCAATGTGGAAAGAAATGATTTGCTTGCTACTTAAGTGGAATCACAGTGATTTTATTTTAAATACTACTTTTCGACTTTCAGAATCAGATTTACTTTTTATTAGAACCTATGTACATCGTCTAAAAAATAATGAGCCCTTTCAGTACATTCATGGGACAACTATTTTTTTTGGACTTGAATTAATCTGCGATAAACGTTCCTTAATTCCACGTCCTGAAACAGAAGAATTAGTAGCTTGGGCAGTAGAATTTGGCCCTTATAAAACAATTGCCGACTTATGTACCGGCTCTGGCTGTATTGCACTAGGACTCAAATCAAAATTCTCTGAATCAAATGTTACAGGCCTTGATATTTCTTCGGATGCTTTGAGTCTTGCAATAGAAAATTCTAAACTTACCAATCTAGTTGTCGAATTCAATCATGCAGATGTACTTAATATCAATGGAGATTTATTAAACCGAAAATGGGATTGTATTATTTCAAATCCGCCATATATCCCAACCCATGAAAGAGAAAGTATAGCAGAAAATGTACTGAATTTTGAACCGGAAATTTCCTTGTTTGTTGAAAATGAAAATCCTATCATCTTCTTCGAAGCAATTATTAAATATGCTAATTCAAATCTTTCAGAAAATGGTTTTTTGTTTTTTGAAATACATCCTGATTTTTCAGTAGAAATTAGTGACTTATTAAAACTTAAGGGATTTACAAACATTGAACTGAGAAAAGATTTACAAGGTAAAAATCGCATGATAAAAGCACAAAATGCGTAATTTTATACCATGACAATTGCAGAAGCTAAAATCGAAATAGAACGACTTTCAGAATTGATTCATCAATACAATTATTCGTATTATGTTGAAACAAGTTCGAAAATTTCTGATTTTGAATTTGATACATTGTTAAAAAATCTTCAGGAATTAGAAGCAGAATTTCCAACGCTATCATCAGTAAATAGCCCAACTAAGCGTGTTGGAGCTGACATAAGCAAAAAATTTGAAACTGTTGAACACGAATACCCAATGCTTTCTCTTTCTAATACCTATTCTCAAGAAGAAATAATTGAGTGGGAAAATAGGATTAAAAAACTTGTTGATGGACCAATAGAATATGTTTGCGAATTAAAATACGACGGTGTTGCAATTGGTATTAAATATATTGATGGTCAACTCATTCGAGCACTAACAAGAGGAGATGGAGAAAAAGGAGAAGATGTCACAGCAAATGTTAGAACTATTCAATCAATTCCATTAATCCTAAAAAACGACTATCCCAAAGACTTTGAAATTCGCGGAGAAATTTTTATGCCTCACGCACAATTTAAACGTCTTAATGATGAACGACTAGAAAATGGCGAGCCCTTATTTGCAAACCCGAGAAATACAGCTGCTGGCTCTATTAAATTGCTAGATTCAAAAATTGTTTCGGAACGAGGTCTTGATTCTTTTTTATACGGGATTTATGCTTCATCTTTAGCAGACGAAGGGCATTTTGAATCCGTTGAAAGAGCAGCTAATTGGGGATTTAAAATCCCTCAACAACAAAATAGATTTATAGAAAAAACAAATTCAATAGAAGGAATAATGAACTTTATCGACTTCTGGAATACCGAAAGAGAAAATCTCCCTTTTGATATTGATGGAATAGTAATTAAAGTAAATAATTACCAACAACAAAAGTCCTTGGGATTTACTGCAAAATCTCCAAGATGGGCTATATCCTACAAATTTAAAGCAAACCGAGTAGAAACCATCCTTGAAAGTGTTGTATATCAAGTTGGTAGAACAGGTGCAATCACTCCGGTGGCAAATTTATCTCCGGTTTCTTTAGGTGGAACAACTGTTAAAAGAGCTTCATTACACAACGCTGATCAAATTCAAAAACTAGATTTAAATATTGGCGACACTGTTTTTTTAGAAAAAGGTGGTGAAATAATACCAAAAATCGTAGGTGTCAATATTGAAAAAAGAAAGACAGGAACGACTCCAATTATTTTTATTGAAAATTGCCCAGAATGTCAAACTAAACTTATCAGACTCGAAGGAGAAGCCCATCATTATTGCTCCAACGAGCAAGATTGTCCACCACAAGTTAAGGGAAAAATCGAACATTTTATAAGTAAAAAAGCACTTGATATTGATGGTCTAGGAAGTGAAACCATTGATTTACTTTATACAAAAAACCTCGTTAAAAATCCTGCAGACTTATACGATTTAACATTTGAACAACTAATTAATTTAGATAGAATGGCAGAAAAATCTGCAAAAAATTTAATTTTAGGCATTGAAAACTCAAAAAAAAGTACCTTTGAGAGAATACTATTTGGACTAGGCATTCGATTTGTTGGGGAGACAGTTGCTAAGAAATTAGCCAAACAATTTATTAGCATTGATAATTTACAACATGCAGAATTAAATGAACTTGTTGAAACAGAAGAAATTGGAGAAAAAATAGCCGTTTCTGTTCAGGCTTATTTTAAGGATGAAAATAATTTAAAACTGATTAAACGTTTAATAAATAATGGACTGCGTTTCGAATTGGAAGAGAAAGAAATGTTATCATCCATTTTAATTGATAAAATTGTAGTTGTTTCTGGCACATTTACTACGTTTTCAAGAGAAGAATTAAAAGAATTAATTGAAAAAAATGGTGGTAAAAATGCTAGCTCAATTTCAAGTAAAACAAGTTACCTTTTGGCAGGAGAAAATATGGGGCCTGCAAAATTAAAACAAGCAACTTCTCTTAAAGTACAAATTTTAAGTGAAGATGAATTTATAAAACTGATAAGTTCATGAAAGAAAAAAATAGCTGGGATGCGACAAAATCCTTATTAGTTATCTTTAACTACGAAAACGACGAACAATTAAAAGGGTTTAGAAAGTCTTTAGACAAAATTCTAAATTCAAGTAATGTGAATCGCTTGATAATTGTTGTTAACATTGGGAAGGAAGTTGATAAAAAAACCTTGCCTCCACACTTCTTAATTTACTACTGCTCACCTATGGATTTCTCATTTTGGGGAAAATTAAAAGACGTACAATTAGAATCAGAATTAAAGAAAGAATTTGATCTATTAATGTGCTTTGGCGAAAATAAAAATGGCATTGCTAAAGTTGTAGAAGAAACAAAAATTAAAAGAAGAATTTCAATAAATGCCTTCAGTAAAACCGCTGACTTATTATTAAATACCGAGTCTACGGAACCTAGCGAAATGCTTGATTTTGCAATTAAAAATTTACAAAAAATAGCTATTTATGAATAATCCATTTTCAGGAGTTGGAGTTGCACTTGTAACCCCATTCAAGAAGGATATGTCTATTGATTTTGATGCACTAAGAAAATTAGTACAACTTCAAATTCTCGGAGGAACAAATTTTTTGGTAGTTCAAGGTACAACCGGTGAATCCCCTACCCTTTCTCAAGAAGAAAAAATGGAGATTCTCAAAACCGTTATTGACGAAAACTCAGGAAAATTAAAAGTAGTTTATGGCCTTGGTGGCAACAACACTCATGCGATTGGAGAACTTCTAAAAAGTTTTTCTTTCAATTCAAAAGTTGATGGTATTCTTTCTGTTTCACCATACTACAATAAACCAACACAAAATGGCATTATTGAGCATTTTAAATATATTTCAAGCTGTACAGAATTGCCGATTATCTTATATAATGTTCCTGGAAGAACAGGTTCAAACATGTTAGCTGAAACAACACTAAAATTAGCAGATATTCCAAATATTGTTGCTATAAAAGAAGCATCAGGGAACATGGATCAAATAATGGAAATTATTCGCTTGCGTAAGCCTGATTTTGGAGTAATTTCTGGTGATGATGCCATTACAATGCCTTTGATTGCTGCAGGTGCTGATGGAGTAATTTCAGTCGTTGCAAATGCATTCCCTGAAAAATTTTCTCAAATGGTAAACGCTTCAATTTCTGGAGATCTTGACAGTGCCCGAAAAGAACATTATGATTTATTAGCAATAACAAGAATGTTTTTTGAAGAAGGGAATCCTGGTGGAGTAAAAGTTGCACTTGCTCAACGCAATATAATGCAGGAATTTATGCGTCTTCCGCTAATTCCTGTATCAGAAAAACTTAGAGAAAGAATTCTAAAAGAAACGGAACTAATATTAAGTGGCAAGTAATAATTATTTAAACATAACAAAAAATTCCTCTCTTTCAAGAAGTATTTTAATCGTGGTATTACATTTTAAAAAAATAAATCAATAATTAAAATGAGAAAAAAGTCCACATTGCTGAAATCCTTGTTTTTGATTTGTTTAGTTCCATCGATAACTTTTGCACAAATATCCTCTAAACAAATTGATTCATTAGTGGCGGATGCACTTGTAAAATTTAAAGTGGCGGGTGCTGCAGTTGCTATTGTGAAAGATGGAAAAGTAATTCATTCAAAAGGCTATGGCCTGGTGGAGATCAATTCTAAACAAGTGGTAAATGAAAATACTAATTTTCAGATAGCGTCCAATACCAAAGCATTTACAACAACAGCTCTTGCTATTTTAGAGGAGGAAGGCAAACTAAAATGGACAGACAAAGTAATTCACCATATTCCTGAATTTAAAATGTATGATGATTATGTTACGGAGAATTTCAATATCCTAGATTTATTAACGCATCGCAGCG
Source organism: Flavobacteriales bacterium (assembly GCA_009926125.1). GTDB lineage: Bacteria > Bacteroidota > Bacteroidia > Flavobacteriales_D > Crocinitomicaceae > UBA952. The sequence goes on from RFPM01000002.1 coordinate 32,114, forward strand.
GACTTGGTTTGGGTGTTGGCGATTTGATGTTTTTTCCTGATGGCACAGATTTTACAATTCAAGATGTTGTAAGCTGCTTTCAATATTTTAAACCTGTTTCAGCCTTTCGGACACAATTTGATTATGATAATTTATTATACATGGTGGCTGGAGAAGTAATTGCAAGAGCAAGCGGCAGATGCAATGAAATAAACAAATCAGCACAAAAAAGATTTTAAAATATAAAATGCCTTTTTGATGATTTGTAGAAAAATTATTTGTTTGCAATAGTATGCGCATTTCTAATATCGTATAGGTAAAGTTAAGTTAAGTTAAGTTAAGTTTATTTTATATCTATTAAAAAGCCATCAAGAACCAATATTGAGCATCGCAATTTTCTGTATTAATTTACGCTATTTTACGTGAAAATATGTATATTTGAATGTTTTTTCACGGTAAATATAGCCTCTAGTAATGATAAACCAGACCACATGCCTTTGAAACAACATTATCAACAAAGAGCTATAAAAACAAAATTATAGAAGCTAAAAAACGAGGTTATCGCGTTACATTATTATTCTTTTGGCTTCAAAATATTGAGTTGGCTAAAGAACGTGTAAAAACAAGAGTTTTCGAAGGTGGACATGATATTAATCCTGATGTTATTGAAAGGAGGTATATTAGAGGAATTAAAAATTTATTTGATATTTACCTGCCTATAGTTGATGGAGCTTTGATTTTTGACAATTCAGAAGGTAAACACGAGTTAATAGTAGACAAACAAATTGACGGATTACTAAATATTGTGAATGAAAAAAAGTTTAACCTTTTAAAAAATCAATATGACAACACGTGAAACACAAATTAAGGAAAAAAATGATATTCTAAAAGGTCTTGAAAAAGTATATGAAAAACTTTTAGAATTCAAAAAATCAAAAAACAGTGAATTGGTAATTTTACGAAATAATAAAATCGTTAAAATAAAAGCTAAGTAAATTCAAATTTTAAAGATTGAGACTCTTCTTTTTAAATTAAGTTCAAGGAAAATTAAGATGTCTTTAGTTATTTACGTCGATATTAAAACTTATTTGGTATATTTCTGTAAAATATTCCAATACGAAATATTATTTCACTATCACAAAATGTAAGTTGTTTTGAAGGTTAAAACCAACATAAATTTAATGAATAAATTCTATAAAGTCAGTTTTATTAGTTTCTCTGTAAAAGGTATAACAAAACTGTAAAACATGTAAAAACACACATTGAAGCTGTAAAAAGAATTAAATAATTATTGAGGCTTAACCAAATTCTTATAAATTACTTCAATGCGTTTGATTTCATCATCTGTCATCTTACTAAATTCTTCTCTTCGTCGTTTTGGAAAAACACCTTTGTTTTGATGCAAAAACAAAATAAACCGATTGATCATCTTATCAGGCATATCTACCAATTGCTGAATTTCTATTTTTAGTTCGTCATAAAGTTGAATAAAGTCAAGTTCATTTGGCATGTCTTCGATGACGCATTGCTGAACTGTTCTCGAAAGATAAACAGATTGAGCTGTTAAATCTGGATACGTATAATATGGCTCAATTTCCAAGGGATTTAGTATCGTTAATTCACCAGCTTCATTTTTCGAATATTTAATAAAGGGTAAAATAGGCTTCGAATAATTTTCCAAAACATTGTCATATTCTAAACGATTGTTAAGCATATTTGCTGAAATCGGAATTACAAAACCATTCGGTATTAACTTGTCCCGAACAAAAGAATCATGGATCAAAAATCGGTGTAATCGTCCATTACCGTCTTCAAAGGGATGAATAAATACAAAACCAAATGAAATGATTGTTGCTTTAATTATAGGGTGTGTGTGATCTGATTTATTAACACTTATTTTTAGTCCATCCATTAAACCTTTTACTTTTTCTGGAGTAGGACAGATATAATGAATCCGTTCAGAAAAGTTAGGTGAATTTTCTCCAATATAATTTTGAAAATTACGAAAACCACTTGCCGAAAAACGAGGGTCAACAATACTGTTTTGATAAGACAGCAATGATTTTTCGTCTAACAACTCATTCAAAGATTGAGCACCTGCCTGTTGTAATAAACCAATAAATCTTTCTAATCTATCCGGAGAAGGGATCTCTCTCTCAATTTCGTAGGATGATCTTGTTTCCTTTGTAAACAAATAACTAATCGCCCTATTAAAAACCGCTGGTGAGTAATTTTGCTGAAGTTGTTTAATTTCATTGGAGAAATCAAGGCTTAACAACTCTTTTAATTCGTTTGTTTTTCGTATGATTGGACAATACTCTTTTGAACCTAATAAATTATTAAGTATTTTCCATTTTAAAGATTTTATTTTCAATCCCGCAACATATTTCTCCTCATCTAATAAGTCAATATAATTTCCTGTTATTTCAGTAGATAAATGAATGAATTGATCTGTCAAAAACTCATATAGAAAACCAATTTTTCGTTCGTATTTTCCTTTTGGTGAGATTTCTATGTATCCTTTAATTTCATAAAGACTTAATTGCTCAAAAACAGCTTTCAATAAACCTAAATTCAGTTCTTCGTGTTTTAAAGAAAAGACAATATGCTCTAATGGAGATTCGGACTTCAAGCCATATTTTTTTCCGAAAAATCGAGTAGTAGTTCCGTTCGTGTTAATTTCTATTTTATCGTAATTATTTATATACGATGTACTATTTAATGAAAATTGAGGTAAATTGAAGTTTTCCTTCAACCATACATTACCTATTGAGACAGACATATAAGATCTATTTTTAATTTACCTGTAAATATAATATTATTTTCTGTAAAATGAATAATTTATCTGTAAAACATATAAAAATTACACTTCAATTTGTAAAATAAATATTTAATTAAGTCAAACTAATTTTTATTAGGAAGATTTCTGGTGGTAAAATAGTTTAACAATTAATGTTAAAGTAAGTCTTTAGTAGGAATAAGGCTTCTCCCATAAAGTTATAAAACAAAAAAAAGCCTCTCTTTCGAGAAGCATTTTAATTGTGGAGTCGGAGGGGTTCGAACCCTCGTCCAAACGACGAATACTCTAGCTTTCTACATGCTTATTTCTTGATTGGTTTTAGATTGTGAGACGGACAAGAACACCCAAACTCCCAACTTAGCTTCTAAAGTTTCACCAGCGCTTAGAAACATCACACCGGCTAGCCTGATGGGATGAACTTCCGATTGGTAAATCTAACAGGCAGAAATTTACCGGAAGTACTCGTCCAACCTACTATACTTCGATCGGATAAAGCCAACTAACTATCAGTTAATTAAGCAGCAAGTGCGTATGACGTATTGTCAATTATTGTTCGAGACAAGATATTTAAGAGGTTCATCTCAACCCTCTGCATGCTGACACTTGACTACCGCTATCGCTGTCAAATCCAATGTCGACCCCAAAGAACGTTTTCTTTAATAGGAAACACAAAGATAGCTGTTCTTGCTCTATCTATCTTGCATTTTAGCAATTTTTATTTTCAAAAAACACCTTGTATTGGTTAATAAGAAACTATTCTCAATCTGAGTTTCCTATCAGAGAGTCTATTTTTGAGCTAATTTTCCTATTTCCTTTGGGATTCTTACTGAAAAAGCTATCTTTGCAAATTCAATTTTCTAATAAAGTAAAATGATTCAAATTACCTTGCCAGATGGCAGTGTGAGGGATTACAATAAAGGTGCTTCTGCAATGGATGTTGCCTTGAGCATATCTGAAGGTTTAGCACGAAATGTATTAGCTGCAAAAGTTGATGGCTTTGTTCAAGATGCAAATTTACCAATTAATCAAAATTCGCATCTTCAGCTACTTACATGGTCTGACTTAGAAGGGAAATCTACTATGTGGCATTCTTCTGCGCACATCATGGCTGAAGCTTTAGAATTTTATTATCCAGGTATTAAGTTGGCAATCGGTCCGCCAATAACAAATGGTTTTTACTACGATATTGACCTTATGGATTATTCTATTAAGGAAGAAGATTTAGCAAGAATTGAAGAAAAAATGAAAGCATTGGCGAAAGAAAGAAACCCTTTTATTCGCAAAGAAATATCAAAAACTGAAGCGCTTGCTTATTTTGAGAAAAAACAAGATCCTTATAAATTAGAACTGCTGTCTGAATTAGAAGATGGGACAATTACTTTTTATACTCAAGGGAATTTTACCGATTTATGCCGTGGTCCACATATTCCTGATACTGGTTTTATAAAAGCAGTAAAATTAACCGCTATTGCAGGCGCATATTGGCGAGGAGATGAAAAAAATAAGCAGCTAACTCGTATTTACGGAATTACTTTTCCCAAGCAAGCAGAGTTAACGGAGCATCTTGAAAAATTAGAAGAAGCAAAAAGAAGGGATCACCGAAAATTGGGCAAAGAATTGGATTTATTTACCTTTTCTCAAAAAGTTGGTCAAGGTCTTCCTCTCTGGCTTCCAAAAGGTGCAGCTTTGCGAGAGCGCTTAGAAAATTTCTTGAAAAAAGCACAGCGAAAAGCGGGATATCAGCAGGTAATTACGCCCCACATTGGAAATAAAGAATTGTATGTCACTTCCGGTCACTACGAAAAATATGGAGCGGATTCTTTTCAGCCAATTAAAACTCCAGATCCAAATGAGGAGTTTTATTTGAAGCCAATGAATTGCCCACATCATTGTGAGATATTTAAGTCTCGACCTCGTTCATACAAGGATTTACCTGCACGCTTTGCGGAATTTGGGACAGTTTACCGTTACGAGCAGTCAGGAGAATTACACGGGCTTACAAGAGTTCGCTCGTTTACCCAAGATGATGCGCATATTTTCTGTACGCAAGAACAAGTAAAAGACGAGTTTAAAAAAGTAATCGATATTGTTCTTTATGTTTTAAAAACATTGGATTTCCAAAATTTTACAGCTCAAATTTCTTTGAGAGATCAAAAAGATCGTTCGAAATATATTGGTTCTGAAGAAAATTGGGAGAAGGCAGAAAATGCCATTATAGAAGCAGCTGCAGAAAAAAATCTTACTACAGTTGTTGCATATGGAGAAGCTGCATTTTATGGTCCGAAACTAGATTTCATGGTGCAAGATGCGCTCGGAAGAGAATGGCAATTGGGAACAATTCAGGTTGATTACAATTTACCGGAGCGTTTTGAATTGGAATTTACAGGCGCTGACAATCAAAAACACCGACCTGTTATGATTCACCGAGCTCCCTTTGGTTCGATGGAACGATTTGTTGCAGTATTGTTAGAACATTGTGCTGGAGATTTCCCACTTTGGCTGACTTCAGATCAATTTATTATCCTTCCAATTTCAGAAAAATTCAACGACTACGCAGAAAAAGTTTCAGATTTCCTAAATAATTCCGATATTCGCGGACTTGTTGATGACCGAAATGAAAAAATAGGCAAGAAAATACGAGATGCGGAGCTTGCGAAAATTCCATTTATGCTCATTGTTGGAGAAAATGAATTTGCGAATAATCAAGTATCAGTAAGACAAAGAGGAGGAGGAGACATGGGTGTTGTTTCTTTTGAGGAATTTGGAAAAATCGTACAGGAAGCTATTAATAAGGAATTGACAGTAGAACTTTAAATATATTAATGAGAAGAAATTCAAAACCGTTTGTAAAAAGAGAAGAGGAAGCGCAACACCGCATAAATGATAAAATTAGCGCACAAGAAATCCGCTTGGTGAATGAAGGTGAAGAACCGAAAGTGTTGACGTTAGCGGCGGCACTTGAAATGGCAGAAGCACAAGATATGGATTTGGTAGAGATTTCACCAAATGCTAAACCACCGGTTTGTAAGATTATGGATTACAAGAAATTCTTGTACAACCAAAAAAGAAAACAAAAGGAATTAAAAGCAAAACAGAGTAAAATAGTTGTAAAAGAAATACGTTTCGGACCTAACACAGACGATCACGATTTCAACTTTAAATTGACACATGCAAGGAAATTCCTTGAAGAAGGAAGCAAAGTAAAAGCTTTTGTGTTTTTTAGAGGTCGCTCAATTGTTTTTAAAGATAGAGGAGAAATATTGTTATTGAAATTCATGCAAGAATTAGCAGATGTTGGGATAGTAGAGCAGTTGCCAAAATTAGAAGGAAAGAAAATGATCGTAATGATCAACTCAAAAAAGAAATAAAGAAGCTGATATAGTTGTTTAACTCAAAAAAAAGAAGAAAAAATGCCTAAAATGAAAACTAAATCCAGTGCGAAGAAGCGATTCACAATCACTGGGAGTGGTAAAATTAAGCGTAAACACGCTTTTAAAAGCCACATCTTAACTAAAAAGGCTAAGAAACGCAAACGTAATTTGACACACGCAGGACTTGTACACAATGCAGATCTTTCGAATATCAAATTACAATTATGTATGAAATAGTCCTTTAGAGGTTTATCTATTGTTTAACCAAATAACGAGTATACAAGTCTTCTGAAACAATGTTGCACTCCTTATTAAAAAACTTAAAATTATGCCAAGATCAGTAAATCACGTCGCATCAAGAGCTAGAAGAAAGAACTTGATGAAATTAGCCAAAGGATACTTTGGTAGAAGAAAAAATGTCTGGACAGTTGCAAAAAATGCAGTTGAAAAAGGACTAGTTTATGCCTACTCAGGTCGTAAGCAAAAGAAAAGAAATTTCCGTTCTCTTTGGATTACCCGTATAAATGCAGGTGTTCGTCAATACGGAATGAGTTATTCTCAATTTATGGGTGCTGTGCACAAAAGTGGTGTTGAGTTAAATCGTAAGGTTCTTGCAGATTTAGCGATGAATCACCCTGAAGCTTTCAAAGCTGTTGTGGACTCCGTAAATAAATAAGTGTTAAAAGTATCAGTAAAAGCCATTAGTCCTTGATTAATGGCTTTTTTTTGTTGAAAAGTATTCAGTTCCTATTTATTTCTTCCTTTATTTGAATGTAATTTTGAAAAAAAAGTCATGTTGAAAATCGGTCTTATTGGTGCAGGGCATTTAGGGAAAATTCACCTTAAACTTATCTTGGAATTATCTGATTACTTCGACTTAGTAGGTTTTTATGATGAGGACAAAGAAAATTCCGCTAAGGTTTCTGCTCAATTTAATGTGAAATCTTTCGGTAGTATTAATGAATTACTTCAGCAGGTAGATTGTGTTGATATAGTTACTCCAACGCTAGTTCATTATACAACAGCTACCGAAGCTTTGCGAATGAGAAAACATGTTTTTATAGAAAAACCCTTGTCAGAAACAATCGCTGAAGCCCAAAAATTGGTCTCGCTAACAACAGAGGCAGATGTTAAAGTTCAAGTTGGTCATGTGGAACGTTTTAATCCGGCATTCCAAGCAGCTCTTCCTTATTTTGATAATCCCATGTTCATAGAAACTCATCGCTTGGCGCAATTTAACCCACGTGGGACAGATGTTCCAGTGGTTTTGGATTTGATGATTCACGACATCGACATTGTGCTTAGTGTTGTTAAATCTCGTGTGAAAAAAGTTTCAGCATCTGGAGTGGCAGTAATTAGTGATAAGCATGATATTACAAATGCGCGCTTAGAATTTGAAAATGGAGCAGTAGCAAATCTTACAGCTTCTAGAATTTCGTTGAAGAACATGCGGAAATCACGGTTCTTTCAAAAAGATGCATACATCAGTGTCGATTTCTTGACAAAAGAATTAGAGGTTGTAAGAATGCAAGATGTTGTTGGTGAAGCTGACCCTTTTGATATCGTTCTGGATTTAGGGCCAAACAAAGCGCCAAAAAAGATATTTATAGACAAGCCAGAATTGCAAGAAATAAATGCTATAAAAGAAGAATTAAAATCTTTTTATGATGCCATTACTCAAAATGTAAGTCCTAAAGTTACTGTTGAAGATGGTTGTGCTGCAATGGAAGTGGCAATTGAAATAATTGAAAAATTAAAGCAAAATCAAATTCATTTTTAGGCAATAATTTCTCTTTTACTTCGTTTTTTTTCAATGAGTCGTTTATCCTTTTTCTTACTCCTTCTTCTCGGTTTTACAGCTTGTGTTAAAAATAATCCAGATCCATCTTGGTTGGAAGTAACAGAATGGACGCTACAAAGTAATATTGATCTTTCAGGTGATGAAGGGGAATTAAGCCATAACATTACTGAGGCTTGGGTTTTAATAGACGATAAAGTAATTGGTGTGTTTCAAGTCCCGTTTAAAATACCAATTTTAAAGGATGGAATGAGCAACATTAAAATTTATCCTGCAATAAAAAACAATGGGATTTCAGCAACCAAAAAAATCTATCCTTTCCTAGAAGTTTATGAAGTAAATCAAACATTGACTAAAAACCAAACATTGACTCTAAATCCTGTTACGAAGTATAAGTCAGTTACTCAATTTTGGATTGAAGATTTTGAGGGAGTTAACATTTCATTAACTGATGATCCAAATACCTCCTTGTCAAATTATGAAATAGTAAACGAAAATTTACAACCTTTTAATGGAAATTTATATGCAAAAATAAGTTTAAATTCCGCAGATTCTTTATGGGTTGCGAATACAGAAACACAACTATCAATTTCTAAGGGAAGAGAAGCATATCTAGAAATTGATTACCATAATACAAATTCCTTAACGACCGGCTTAATTTATGTCTCTCCTGCTGGTGTTACTAATAATATAAATATTCGCTTAAATGCTCAAAACCCTGAAACAGTTGTCTGGAAAAAAATATATATTGAACTCAGAGAATTAATAGGAGCCTCTCCAAATTCTAGTAATTTTCTGCAATCATTCTCCTGTTACTTAGACCCCGGGCAAATCTCGACAGAGATTTTAATTGATAATATTAAAGTTGTATATTTTAATTAGTATGAAGGATAGATTTTGGGTTGTAGTATTTCTATTTTTTGATTTTTTAACGGCTTTAATTGCTTGGTCCTCTTTTTTCTACTTACGTCAAACAGTATTAGAAAAATCTGAATTTAAACTAGACTCGAATTTTATTTATGGTGTTCTTTTAATTCCATTAGTTTGGGTCTTGTTTTATTATGTTCAGGGCACTTATATTTCAATTCGGCAGATGTTTCGTTTAAAAATGCTAAATCTGACCTTAATTGCATCATTTTTTGGGGTAATTCTGATATTTTTTATCTTACTTCTAGATGATGAAGTTAAGTCCTATGAGATTTATTATCAGTCTGTCATCTTACTTTTCTCTTTGCATTTCATGCTAACGATAATTCCTCGCCTAATTATAAATTCCATTATGATTTGGTCTATTCGTAAACCTGGTAATGGTTTTAAAACAATTATTCTAGGTGGAAATGAAAAAGCCCTAGAAATTTATAACGAAATGATTTCTCATCCGCTAAATATTAATTCATTTATCGGTTATGTCAATCTAAATGGAAAAGATTATCTCTTAAGTGAACATATAAATTATTTAGGTCATGAAACTGATCTAGAACGCATTCTAAGTGAGCATAAAGTTGAGGAAGTGATTATTGCTATTGAAAGCTCAGATCACAATCGCTTAAAAGATCTTTTGCTCCGAATAGACGACGGACATATTAGAATTAAATTATTGCCGGATGCTTATGTAATTTTATCTGGAAGTGTTAAGATGACGAATATATATGGAGCACTATTACTTGAATTAAAATCTGATATTATGCCATTTTGGCAACAAGCGATAAAACGCGTAATGGATTTTTTAATTTCATTCATTGCTGTAATTCTTCTCACTCCCTTTTTTATTTTCTCTGCGATTGCTGTGAAATTTTCTTCTCCTGGTCCTATTTTATATTTACAAGAAAGAGTGGGACTTAATGGGGCAATTTTTAAAATCATAAAATTCAGAACCATGTACGTAGATTCTGAAAATCTGGGTCCCCAACTTTCTTCAGAAAATGATCCTCGGATTACTAAGATTGGTCGTTTTATGCGCAAAACAAGGCTAGATGAATTTCCACAATTTATAAATGTGCTTTTTGGACAAATGTCACTTGTTGGCCCAAGACCTGAACGACAATTTTATATCGATCAAATTGTAAAACTTGAAGCGCAATACTTGCATCTAAATCGTGTGCGACCAGGAATTACATCTTGGGGACAAGTGAAATTTGGCTATGCAGAAAACGTAGAACAAATGCTGCAACGAATGAAGTTTGATCTGATTTACCTGAAAAATAGAAGTTTAGCACTAGACATTAAAATAATGTTTTATACTGTAATTATCGTTTTAAAAGCAAAAGGAAAATAATATCCTGATAGAATTTGATAATTCAAATAGTATTTCTATCTTTGCACCACGAATAAATTATTTATAAACCAAGGTTTCGGACCTTAAATTGTAAAAGAAAATGGCAACAAGAATCAGATTGCAAAGACACGGTAAAAAAGGAAAACCGTTTTTTCACTTAGTAGCAGCAGATAGTCGTGCGAAAAGAGATGGTAAATTCATTGAAAAATTAGGAACATACAATCCAACTGCTAATCCAGCTGTGATTGATATTAATTTTGAAAGAACATTGAGTTGGGTTCAAACCGGAGCAGAAATGTCCGATACAGCTCGCGCAATTCTTTCTTATAAAGGTGTGCTTTATAAAAGTCACCTAATCAATGGTGTAAAAAAAGGTGCTTTAACAATGGAACAAGTTGAAGAACGTTTTACACTTTGGGTAAACGAAAAAGAATCTAAAATAATAAACAAAATTGATGGCTTAGCTGCAAAAGCAATTGCAAGTAAAAATGCAAAAATGAAGTCAGAAGCTGATGCAAATATTGCTAAAGCAGCTCAAATTGAACTTAAAAATACAGTTGTTGAAGAAGTTGCTGCAGAGGAAACTCCAGCAGAAGAAACAGTAACTGAAGAAGTCGCTGCAGAGGAAACACCAGCAGAAGAAACAGTAAGTGAAGAAGTTGTTGCAGAGGAAACTCCAGCAGAAGATTCAGTAACTGAAGAGGTTGTTGCTGAGGAAACACCAGCAGAAGAAACAGTAACTGAAGAACTTGTTGCAGAGGAAACTCCAGCCGAGGAAACAGTAACTGAAGAAGTTTTTGCAGAGGAAACTCCATTAGAAGAAACAGTAACTGAAGAGGTTGTTGCAGAGGAAACTCCAGCAGAGGAAACAGTAACTGAAGAAGTTGTTGCAGAGGAAACTCCAGCAGAGGAAACACCAGCTGAAGAAAAATCAGCAGATACAGCTGAATAAGCTTAGATGACTATAAAAGATTGTTTTTACTTAGGTAAAATAGCGAAACTTCACGGATTTAAAGGTGAAGTTTCCTTGTTTTTGGACGTTACTAATCCGAGTGATTACAAAGACTTAGAATCAGTTTATGTTGATGTTGACGGTGTACTAACTCCATTTTTTATTGAGTCTGTAAAACTCAAAAACAAAAATTTTATCGCTGTAAAATTTCAAGGAGTGAATGATGAAAACTCAGCGCAACGCTTACTTAAAAAATCACTCTACTTACCTGAAGAAATTCTCCCCAATCTTAAAGGAACTCAGTTTTACGATCACGAAATTATTGGGTTCAAAGTGTTAGATGATGTGCATGGTGATATCGGAGAAGTAGAAAATGTAATTGATCTTGCTGCAAATCCATTATTACAAACTATTTGTAAAGGAAAGGAAGTGCTAGTTCCAATTTTTGATGGCTTGGTACAAAAAATAGACCGTAAAAACAAGATACTATACATCAAAGCGCCTGAAGGCCTAATCGATTTGTATTTATCTGATAGTATTTAAAAGTCCCAAGGAAAGCTTCATTCGAATAATACGCTTTGCAGCTGCATCTACTTTCGCTCTAAACACTTTATCTGTTTTATAGCTCGCAAGTAATTCTGAGTGAGTTTTCTTTGCATCTAAAGGCATTAAAACAATGTCACAGCCTGCTGAAATTGCTTTTGTCGCTGCATGTGGCACATTTACAACTCCTCCCATATTCATTGCGTCTGTTACAATTAAACCTTTAAAACCAAGACTATCACGCAACAAACCTTTTACAATTGTTTCCGAACAAGTTGAGGGTAAACCCTTTGTATCAAATTGGCTGTTATTTTTAACTGCAATGTGTGCAATCATAATTGATAAAACACCATTTTTTATAAGAAGGGGGTAATTTTGCAACTCTTTTAGTGGCCCATCTATTACTTGAAGTTCTTTGTGTGTGTCTCCCGAAACTAAACCATGTCCTGGAAAATGCTTTGCTGTTGCAAGGATATTATTTCGCTGAGTTTCTTGAATAAAAGCATTTGACCAAGGAATAATATTTTCGGGCTTAGCGCCAAAACTTCTAAATCCAACAGTCTGATTTGCCGACATATCGACTACTGGAGAAAAATTGTAATTAATTCCAATAGCATTTAAGTCTTTGGAAATAGTTACGGCTACACTTTTTACTTCTTCTATAGAAATTAATTCATTCGCTTTTTTAACAGAAGCAGAACCAATTATTTTACGGTTTACCAAACTTGGCTCAGCATCTGCACTATATAAAAAAGGTAAATTACCTCTTTTCTTATTATTAGATTCAAATTCCTTAATCCACGATGTGAATTCTTCTTTCGTTCCATTTAACATCAGAACTCCACCAATTACTCTATCTTTTATGTGCTGATCAATTGTTTCTTTTTTTTGCCCCAAACGACCAACTGCAGGCATTATTAATTGTGCTACAATAGCTGTATCATCCATACTTTCAAAAATTCGATTCACCTCTTTATCTAAATCATTATTGTCTTCTAGATAATTTGATAATTGAAAATTATAGCTAGTTGATTGCTTATTAACTAAAGAAGGTCTTTCTGTTTTTTTTGCTTCTTGAGCACAACCTTGAAAAATTAGGCCAATAAGAATAGTAAATATTACAAAATGTTTCATTATTATTTTTTTATAAAATTAAGCCATTTATTATTTCTTGTTTTTTAATTTTACTTAAATTACAAACAAATTAAATGTCAATAACTTAAAAAAGCAACCTTTCCTACAATTTATTCGTCTTGATTTTGTAACTAAAAATTTTATATTATGAAAACAATTATACAACTATTGCTTTGTGTTTTATCCTTTAACGCATTTAGCCAACTCCCAACATTAACTATCGCATCTACATCAACTACTTCTGGTTGTAATCCGACAATTGATGGATCTATTTCTATTGGGACTATTAATTCAAGTAACACCTCTGAAATAGACATGGTACTATCCCCAAATCAAACTACATCTACAAGTATTGTTCTTTTTATTTCTTGGGGAGATGGAAGCTCATCAACTCATCAGGGCAGCACAAATATGGGAGGTATTACTTTACCTATGACTATAAATCCAGCAATACAACATACTTATAGTACTTACGGCACGTATTTAGTTACAATCCAATACTCAATCAATAATGCTTCTCAAGGAACATTATCATACTACTATAATTATAATTGTGGAGGGCCAAATACTTCAAGTTTTAGTGCTTTTGCAAATGTTGATTGTGATCAAGATGGACTAATTGATTATGAACTATTTGATAGTATTCCAATAATTATAACCAATGCAAACGGTATAAGTTATTCTAGCGTAATTAATAATGGCAGCGCAGCAGTTGATTTACCAATTGCTGGAACAGTAAGTCAATATACAGTTACAATTGATAGTACTTGGTTGCAAAATAATAATTATGCAGTAACAGGTTTGCCAAGCATCATCAATTATACACCTAATGGTTGGAATTCTATTCAATTTAATCTAATTTGTACTGGGATTATAGATTGCTCCACCACTAACACTTCTATTGTGCAGGGCTACTTAAGTGGTTCTTTAACTACTTTAGTATATTCCACTTCAACCCCAAATCAAATTGCTACTTATTCATGGTCTATATCGAGTTTTGATGCCTTTGGAAATCAACTTGGAACAGCCTCAATTTCAACGCAAGCAAATGCATACATTAGTAATATTTCACAATTAAATTCTGTTGAAGCATGTTTAATTGCTGTGTTTACAAATGGTTGTATTGATACTTTGTGTGAGACTTTTAGTCTTGATAACTGTATTAGTGGCACTATATTTTGCGATGCAAATGGCAATAATATGCAAGACAGCTCTGAAACTACTATCTCCAATGCAGCAATACAAATTCAAGTTGGTGGAACTTTACAAACTGTCTACAGTAATATAAATGGCTATTATTCGTATACTTATTCTTCTAATTCTCCAATCATCCTAAATCTAAATCCAAATTGGCTTTCTGCTTTGGGTTATACTTCAAATTTAGGAGTATGGACACTATTATCTGAAGATTGCGATTCCAATCAAACTTTTAATATAGGAATTAATTGTGGCTCAGGAAATACACAGGTGTCTCTTTGTTACTCAGGAATAGTATTTTGTGATGCCAATGGAAACGGATTAATGGAAAATAGTGAGTTACCATTGAGTGGAGCGCCAATAATGCTTTTTGGATCAACATCTGCAGTTGGAAGTGGAAATAATATTATTGTTTATTCAGACTCTAGTGGATATTTCACCTACTGCGGACCAATATCTGGAGGGCTTAATATGCCTCCTGTAAGTTCTATTATAGCTTCTGTTTCTCCTCAGTGGTTAAGTGCAAACGGCTATAGTATGAATCAAACATACATATTTTTGTATGGATCAACAACTATTCCAAATCCAGTTATGTTTCCTGTAAATTGCGGTGGCACTACAAGTACTTGTGCTGACTTATGGACAACCGTTACACCTTGGATCGGTTATTATCAAGGAACAGTTGCAACAGTAAAATTAAATTGGGGAAATTACGGACCAGGAAGTCCAGGATCGTATACATTGACATTAACGTTTCCAGCTGGTGTAACTGTTAATACTTCAAGTATTCAAAATTCAAGCTACACTATAACAGGAAATACTATAACATGGACACTAAATTCTGCACTATCATCCTTTAACAATTATGATAATATTACCTTCAATGTACCAAGCGGCTTACCATCTGGAACGCCACATTACTTTACTTCAACGATTACACCAACAGGTAATCTAACTGACTGTTCGAGTTTAAATAACGCAGGGTCTTTACTTCAATTGCTTGGTAATAGTTATGATCCAAATGATAAAGTAGTTGCTCGTCCAAATGAAACGCAGCAGATGTTTTTTAATGATGTATCTTATTTGGATATTGATGCTGTAGAGAAATTGACCTATACAGTTCGTTTTCAGAATACAGGAACTGCGCCAGCACAAAACATTTATATACTTGACACACTTAGTTCAAACCTAAATTGGAGTAGCTTCAGTTTAATTGAATCTTCTCATCCAATGCAAGTAGTTAATTTAGGAAATGGTATTCTTCGTTTTGAATTTTCTCAAATTTGGTTAGCAGATTCTACAACAAACGAAGAAGCAAGCCATGGACATTTAGTTTATAGCATATCAGAAAATGCGAGTGTTTTAGGTCAAGCAGGTATAGAAATTGAAAATACTGCTTATATCTACTTTGATTGGAATGATCCAATTGTTACAAATACTACATATAATGTAAATCAATTAATAGGTGGAGTTGAAGAAAGTAACAAAACAGCTTTCAAGATTTTCCCTAATCCAGCTAGCTCAGAATTAAATCTTTTGTGTGAAGGTGTTTTTAGATATCAAATTTCAGATATGTCAGGTAGAATTTTACTTCAAGGAGAAGTTAACGAATCTGATATAATAAGAATAGCTGATCTTAATGCAGGTGTTTACAACATCACATGTATAACTGAAAATAAAGTACAAACACTGCGGTTTATCAAACAATAAATAGTAGTTTAAAACTAATATAAGAGCGACTTCGGTCGCTTTTTTTGTGAAAAAAAATTAAGCGCCTTTTTTCTTTGTTTGGCTATATCCTTCCTTCACTAATAAATCAAAGACTTTGTCCCTAAAAGCTCCCTGAATCAATATCTCATTATCTTTAACAGTACCTCCAACTCCAAATTTACCTTTTAAAAACTTCCCTAAGGCCATTAAATCTGATTCTAGACCAATAAATCCCTCTACAAGCGTCACTTCCTTTCCTCCTCGTTGCTTGCGATCAATTGAAACATATAATTTTTGCTGATTCGGAGCAAGTGTATCTGCACTACTTTCGTCCGCTGACTGATATTCAAAATTTGGATTTGTAGAATAGACAACATTCACAAAATTTTTATTTTTCTTCGACATAAAAAGTAAATTAAAGTGTAAAAATAGAATTTGTTAAGGAAAATAAATTTATAAGCTCATTTTTTTTCGTATCTTAAGTTAATGGAACAACATGGAATTAAATTTTGGGCGGAAGACGATAGACCACGAGAAAAACTACTTTTAAAAGGAAAAACAGCACTTTCAGATGCAGAATTGTTAGCAATATTAATAGGTTCAGGCACACGAAAAAAATGCGCAGTAACATTAGCAAAAGAAATTTTATCAGAATTTCAAAATAATCTAACTCTTTTTTCAAAAGTGCAAATATCAGAGCTACTAAAATTTAATGGTATCGGCGAAGCAAAAGCAATTTCAATTTTGGCAGCTTTAGAAATCGGGAGAAGAAGGCAGGGTGCTGAGCAGCAAAAACAAATTAAAGTAAGCAACTCAAATTCTGTTTATCAGCACTTAAAGCCTTTTCTTTCAGATTTATTTCATGAAGAATTTTATGCTATTTACCTTAATAATGCAAATGATATTATCAAAACCAAGCAGATTTCAATTGGTGGTATGACTGGAACAGTAGCAGACGGAAAAATTATATTTCGACATGCTTTAGAATGTAAAGCAACAGCCATAATTCTCAGTCACAATCACCCAAGCGGAAAATGTTCTCCAAGTCAAACTGATATTTCACTAACAAAATCAATTCAAGAATTTGGAAAATGCATCGATCTTAAACTCCTAGATCACCTCATTTTCACAGATAATGGTTATTTTAGCTTCGCCGATGAAGGCTTACTTGTAAATTAACATGAAAAAAATCATTACTGTTATTGGTGCAAGACCGCAAATTATAAAAGCTGCTGCTATTAGTCGTGCAATTAAAAATAACTTTTTTGATAAAATTCTTGAGGTAATTGTTCACACCGGGCAGCATTACGACGAAAACATGTCCCAAATATTTTTTGAAGAATTAGAAATCCCATTTCCTAATTTCAATTTGAATGTTGGCAGTGGATCTCACGGAGAGCAAACAGCAAAAATGCTTGAAGGATTGGAGAATATTTACATGCAAGAAAAACCAGAAGCCGTAATTGTTTATGGTGACACAAATTCAACAATTGCCGCTGCTTTAGCTGCAGCAAAAATACATATTCCCGTTATACACATCGAAGCAGGATTGAGGAGCTTTAATAAAGCAATGCCAGAAGAAATAAATAGAATTGCCTGCGACCATATGTCGACATTGTTGTTTATCCCTTCAGAAACAGGACATAGAAATTTATTGAATGAAGGCATCAAGAACGATCAAAAAGAAGCTGCTACTATTGATAATCCTAAAATCTATTTATGTGGCGACATAATGTATGATAACAGTTTGTATTTTTCAGCAATGTCAGAACAAAAATCAAAAATTTTAAAAGAATTAGAAATTACAACAAATGAATTTATTCTGTGTACAATCCACCGAGATACAAATACAGATGATACATCAAATCTCAATGCTATTTTCCGTGCTTTATTAAGAATTCAAAAAACAACTAATTTAAAGATTGTTTTGCCTCTGCATCCAAGAACGAAGGAGAAGTTAAACTCTCATCTGGATGAAAATCTGCTTACAGAAATAAATAAAAATAAAAATTTTAAAATAATTCCGCCGACTGGATTTTTAGATATTATTAGTCTTGAAAAAAATGCAAGGCTGATAATCACTGATAGCGGTGGTCTTCAAAAAGAAGCTTTTTTCTTTCAAAAACCTTGTGTTATATTAAGAGACCAAACAGAATGGATTGAAATTGTCGAAAATGGAAATGCATTAATTGCTGGAGCCAATGAACTCAAGATTATATCTTCTGTTGAAACATTAATTAAAAGAACAGATTTTACCTACCCCAACTTATATGGAGATGGAAACGCTGCCAATTTTATTTGCAAAAAAATTACGGAGGAACTCTAATGATTTTAATTTATGTAGATCAAATTACTGAAAGACTATTTTATACTCTTGGATTTATTTTTAAGGATCGGGAGATTCCCTATTCCCTAACAAATGATTTTGTAAAGTTTGAACAAAGTGAAAAGGCAAAATTTAATTATTCCGATCGAATATTTGAAAAATGTATAAACATAAATCCAAGTTCTGTTATTTTTGATGAAAATATCGGAGTTTATGAAATTGATAAAGGTCTGTTTTTTGATGAAGAATGTCTGTCATTTAATGGAAAAGTAGATCCTCTAGCAAGTATATTTTATGTGCTTTCAAGAATGGAAGAATACACTTCTGTTGATTCAGATAGCCACAGTCGTTTTGAAGGAAAAAATAGTGTGTTATTTCGTTTTAATTGGAATGAAAAAGCTAGCTGTGATATTTGGTGTGAAGACATAATTAATTACTTACTAAAGCATAGACTTTTAAGCAATAAAGGTATTAAACCAAGTTTAAGTTTGCTGCCAACGTTTGATATTGACAATGCATACGCCTATAAATACAAAGGTTTTAGTAGAACAGTCCTTGCAACTTTAAAAGATTTGTTATTTGGAAGAAAAAAAAGATTAATTGAACGCCAAAGAGTTCAGACTGGAATTTTAAAAGATCCCTTCGATACATTTGATAAAATTACTTCATTAAAAGATAGGAATATTGACTTCAAATTATTTTGGCTTTTAGGAGATTTTGCAAAATACGATCGAAATATTTCTGTAAAAAACAGTAAACAGCAGCAATTAATAAAAAAAATGAGTGAAGTTGCAGATATCGGAATTCATCCAAGCTATAAATCAAATAGCTATGAATATTATTTACACAATGAAATTGAACGCTTAGAAGCTATTATTAATAAGAGAGTACATTTTAGCCGTCAGCATTTTTTAGTTCTAAAATTTCCCTACACATACAAAACCCTTATTGAGCAAGAAATTACAGATGACTATTCAATGGGTTATGCTGATATCTGCGGATTTAGAGCAGGAACTTCTAGGCCTTTTAAATGGTTTGATTTGACGAAGAATGAAACAACAAAATTAAACATTCACCCATTTGCTTTTATGGACGGAACGCTAAATGAATACCTGAAATTAACACCGAAAGAAGCTATTGAAAAAATTCAGTTGCTCTTTGATGAGGTAAAAAAATATGGTGGCCAGTTTAGTTTTATTTGGCACAATGAAACCATTGGAAACTACGGAATTTGGAAGGACTGGTCAGAAGTTTTTGACTTTAGTATAGATCTAAACATAAAATAAAAAAGACATACTAAATTTACTAACTTTGTTTAAAATGTTTGTATGGCTTCAATCTTAATTGTTGACGATGATGAAGATATTCGAGAATTGTTAAAATACAATTTAGAACGACATAATCATACTGTTAGAGCTGTTGAAAATGGTCTTAAATGCCTTGAGGCTGTGGCTTCTGAAAAACCAGATTTAATTTTATTGGATGTCATGATGCCAGAAATGGATGGAATTGAGGTCTGCGATCAACTTAAAGCTAATGAAGCTTACAATTCTATACTAATTTGTTTTTTAACCGCCAGAAACGAAGATTATAGTCAAATAGCAGGTTTAGAGGCTGGAGGTGATGATTACGTTTCAAAACCTATAAAACCAAAAGTTTTAATAAGTAGAATAAATGCTTTGTTGCGAAGATTAGATCTAAATAAATCGAAAGATATCATTGACACTTGCACAGTAAAAATCAATCGCGAAAATTATACTGTTGAAAAAAATGGGGAGACATTTCATCTTCCACGCAAAGAATTTGAATTACTTGCACTATTAATTTCACAACCAAATTTTGTTTTTAAAAGAATTGTAATTTTAGAAAAAGTATGGGGAACTGATATTGTTGTTGGCGACAGAACGATTGATGTTCATATTCGAAAATTACGCGAAAAAATTGGGTCGCATTATATTACTACTATAAAAGGAATTGGATACAAGTTTAATAACTAAAATCGGCTAGGTTTTTAATATAATTTTTTAAACTAAAAATATGAAAAGAATAACCCTATTTTTCTATCTAACATTCCTTAGTAATGTTGTTTTTTCGCAAGATGTATTTTCTTCTGCTTTTTCAGAGATAAAAAATGACCTTGTTTCTTGGGATCCAATTCGTGGAGAATGGTTAGCAACTAGTATTCTTGCAATGAAAGACAATGCAACCATTCCAGATAGAACATTTCCTGAAGAGTATACGCCATATGAAATGTTGACGATGATTCCTCTCCAAAAAAGAAAGGAAATCTTAGAAAAAGTTGTAAGGCAGCTAAGAACACAGATAACGCAGTTCAGTCGAGAATGGAATTTCGTAAATTTATTTTTTAATCATAGTTTTTGTGAGCCATCAATTGGAAGAAGTTATGGTGATCCACACTTAAATTCCTTCGATAATGCTAGTTATTCTTTTCAAACTGTTGGGGAATTTGTACTCTCTAAATCTAAGGTAATACCCTTTGAAGTTCAAGTACGTCAAATGCCTCAAGATCAAAGTTTTTCTCTTAATAATGCTGTTGCTATGAATGTTGGAGGCGATCGCTTGAGTTTTTATACAGATGAAAAACCCGATAATCAAAAACAAGCCTTTAGATTAAATGGAGCTGGAACGCAACTATCTGGCAGAACATACTTCTTGCCAAAAGGAGGGACTATCCGTTTAGAAGGTATAAATTATATAGTTTCCTGGCCTACAGGTGAATCGGTAATTATTGACAATCGATCGACCGGAAAAATGAAGTTTGTAAATATCACTGTTCAAGTTTTTAAGTGCGATGAAAATCAATATGAAGGTCTTTTAGGGAATTTAAATGGAAATCAAAATGATGATTTTTACGGGCGTGACAATAACCGACAAAGGCCTGTTTTTATTTCAAGCTACGGAAATTTTGGACTTGAGCAAGCTACTGCAATTGCCGAAAAAGAATATTTAAATTTTTTGGCAAGAGATTTTGCAGATGATTGGCGTGTTAATGACCAATCAACACTCTTTGATTATAGCATTGGTGAATCTACTGCTTCATTTACAGATCGATCTTTTCCATATATTCATTACACCCTTTATGATCTTCCCCTAGACCGTCAAAATAGCGCAAGAAGAAGATGCGAAGAAATGGGGATTTCCCTAGCAGAAATGAATGGCTGTATTTACGACCAAGGATTTCTAAATATTCCGCCGAATCCTATTCCAAATCCTAGTAGACCAACAAGCGGTGGTACAATGCAAAAATTAAATTATCCAGCACTAAATACTAACCAAGGACTTTTTATGAATAAGGGAGATAAAGGAGATGAAAATACCAAGCCATTAACTATTGAAAAACCTCAAGAAATTGAGAGGGAAAACAATCAAAATGAAAGAGGGAATCAAGAAGAGATTATAAAAGTACCAAATGTAATTACAATTCCAAAACCTGTGAGAACTGAGCCTTCAAAACCAGTTTCTCCTTCAAAACCAATTCAAAACACAACACCTATCAAAAAAGAAATAAAAGGAAAAGGGTAATTAGATTTCTTTTTGAATAAACTGAATATTTCTTTTTAATCCTTCAAATTTTGTTCGTTTTACAGCACTTTTCTGAAACAGGAGATCAAAAGTTTCTAGTTGTAAATTTTTCCAATCATTATTTGTTAAATCTAAGAGTGATAATGCAGGCTTAAACCGCGCTTCTTTTGTGACTTTTGAAAAACGATTCCACGGACAAACATCCTGACACACATCGCAACCAAACATCCAATTATCCATTTTACCTTTAAATTCCGAGGGAAGTAACTCATCTTTCAATTCAATCGTAAAATAAGAGATACATTTTGAACCATCAACAACATATGGTTGCACAATCGCTTCAGTTGGACAAGCATCAATGCATTTTGTGCAGGTTCCGCAATAATCTTGGATTGGCCCGTCGGGTTCAATAACTAAATCAACAATTAATTCTGCAATGAAAAAAAAACTACCATTTTGAGGATGTATTAAATTTGTATGTTTCCCTATCCAACCCAAACCTGATTTTTTTGCCCAAACCTTATCCATTACTGGTGCAGAATCTACAAAAACACGACCACTCACCTCCCCTATTTCCTGCTTTATATGCTCTAGTAATTCAGTTAATTTATCTTTGATTACAAAATGATAATCCTCACCATAAGCATATTTGGATATTTTTGGAGCTGAAGTATCAGCCTGTTTCTCCTCTGGAAAATAATTTAGTAACAAGGAAACTACTGTTTTTGCATCATCAACTAATAAGCGTGGATCGAGTCTTTTGTCAAAATGATTTGACATATAAGCCATTTTCCCATGGTAATTATTATTTAACCATTGGTCCAATCGAGGTGCTTCCTCTTCCAGAAAATTTGCTTTTGAAAATCCACAATGAAAAAAACCAAGCGCTGTTGCTTTATCTCTGATTACTTTTTTATAATCTGCTTTTTGCATGAGAATTAGAACAAGTCACCTTGAGAAAAGCCAATATCTCTTCCAAGATGCTTATAGCTTCTTTCTGTTGCTTTTCTTCCGCGTGGGGTTCGCATTAAAAAACCCTCTTGAATTAAGAATGGCTCATATACTTCCTCTAAAGTCCCTGTATTTTCACCAATTGCAGTTGCAATAGTTGATAAACCAACTGGACCACCGTTAAACTTATCAATTATCACTTTTAAAATACGAATGTCCATTTCATCTAAGCCGTTTGCATCTACATTTAATGCTTTCAATGCAAATTCAGTAATTGCATCATCTATGGAACCTGTTCCTTTTATTTGTGCAAAATCACGCACACGACGCAACAAAGCATTTGCAATTCTGGGAGTTCCTCTACTTCTACTTGCAATTTTAAAAGCAGCATCTTCATCAATCGAAATATTTAGTAATCCTGAAGAGCGTTCAACAATACTAGTGAGTGTTTTAGAATCATAATATTCTAAGCGAGAATTAATTCCAAATCGAGCACGTAAAGGACGCGTTAACAAACCAGAGCGTGTTGTAGCTCCAATCAATGTGAATGGATTTAGGTTTATCTGAACGCTTCTTGCATTTGGCCCTGTATCAATTAAAATATCAATCACATAATCTTCCATGGCAGAATACAAATATTCCTCTACTACAGGGCTTAAACGATGGATTTCATCAATAAATAAAACATCTCCCTCACCTAAATTAGTCAGCAAACCAGCTAAATCTCCTGGCTTATCCAAAACAGGTCCGCTAGTTACTTTAAAACCTACTCCCATTTCATTGGCAATAATATGTGCTAAAGTTGTTTTTCCAAGTCCTGGAGGCCCATGAAGTAAAACATGATCCAAGGGTTCTTTTCGTAATTTAGCAGCTTGAATAAAAACTTCAAGATTTTCTACAATAGCAGGTTGACCTGAAAAATCAGCTAAATATTTGGGTCGAAGAACTTTATCAATTTCCTGATCAAGATTCTCATCTAAATTTTCTCTATAATCAAAAGATTCTTCCACTTAGCTATTTTATACAAAAATACAAAAGCAAAGCAGAAAAGTGACTAATTATTTTTAATCTCCAAGTAAAAATCGCTCATGGAATCAAAGCTAAAATCTGCAAGTTTAAGTTTTGAATTAATAATATGTGTTTTTTCAGGAATACATACCACTTTCATCCGTGCAGCAAGCCCAGCAATTACGCCATTGTATGAATCTTCTATAACCAAGCATTTTGAGGGATTAACCTCTAATTTTTCAGCAACTTTTAAATAAACTGCTGGATGAGGCTTACCATAATTTTCTGACTCAGCCGAACAAGCAACATGAAAGTAATGCTGAATTTTTAATTCTCTTAAAACAATGTCGATTAAAAGAGAAGATGAAGATGTCGCTAATCCAATTTTCACTTTTTGCTGCTTTAAAAAATCCAAAGTTTCACAAACACCATCTAAGGCATTTGCATTTTGCGAAATCAAAACTTCCATTTTAGAGATAATCTTTTCAGCTATTTGATTTTCATCTACTACGCCCCAATTTTCGTGTTTATTCCAAAAATTAATAACCTCATCAATACGTAACCCAACAGTTTTCTCGAAATCTTTTTTTAAAAGCTTTGAACTTAAAGATGCAAAAACTTCTTCCATTGCAATTTTCCAAAGTGGTTCAGAGTCGATTAAAACCCCATCCATGTCAAATATTACAGCTTCAAAGTCAGATAAATTTATCTTCAATCCAAAATAATTTTTAAGATTCAGTATTTACTCGAACTTTTATAATTCGTCGATCGCTTACTTCTTCTATTGTAAGGATATAGTTGCTAATTTCACAGACTTTTCCATTCTCTGGAATACTCTCTAAATGATGAATAATTAAACCACCTAAAGTATCATACTCATCAGATTCTTCAAATTTTAAATGATACTTCTCATTGAGATAATCAATATCCATACGAGCAGAAAAAAGAAATTCCGTGTCGCTAATTTGCTCTTCCAATAAATTATCTTTGTCATGCTCGTCTTCAATTTCTCCAAAGATTTCTTCAATTACATCCTCCAAAGTAACAATTCCAGCTGTTCCCCCATATTCATCTGTAACAACAGCAACATGTCCACCTTCTTTTGTAAATTTCTCTAGTAATTCTTTTCCTGACATCACAAAAGGAATAAAACTGATAGGTTTTATTACTTCACTAATTTTCTTTGGTTTTTTAAATAATTCATAGGAATGAACATAGCCAATAATATTATCAATTGAATCTCGAAAAACCATAATTTTTGATAAACCCTTTTTGACAAATAATTTATTTAATTCATCGATATCTGTCTCAAAATCAACTGCAATAATTTCAGTTCTTGGAATCATGCAGTCACTTGCACGAACATTTGTAAAATCTAGCGCATTGCTGAGAATATTCATTTCATTGCTTAACTGCTCTTTTGAATTAATACGCGAATTTAAATCATCAACATAATGCTCTAAATCAACTTTTGAAAAAACCTTATCTGAATTTTCATTTTTTGCGCCAAAAATTCGCAAGACAAGCCAACTGATAAATAATATGATTTGAGTTGGGATAAAGAGTAAGATAAAACAAATAAACATTGGTGAAAGACCAATGTTTAAAAATTTATTTGGATTAATCTGAACAATTGCTTTCGGAAGAAATTCTGCTGTAATGAGAACTAGTAATGTTGAAACAACAGTCTGAATAACCAAAACAGCAGCTTCAGAAGTTAAACCCATGGAGATTAAATAAGGATTTAGTATTTGAGCAGCAGAAATACCATAAATCACTAATGAAATATTATTTCCCAATAAAAGCATGGCAATCATGGTTGATTCTTTTTTGTAGAACAGCGAAATTATTTTGCTTTTTAGAGTTCCTTGACTTTTTTGAACTTCGATTTTTAATCGATTGGAAGCCAAATAAGCAAGTTCCATTCCAGAAAAAAAAGCAGAGAAGAAAAGCGAAAGGAAAATCAATAAATAATCAGTGTTCATTTACGAGATTTTGAATTATTTTTGGGATAAAACATCCTGCCCTAAATCTTTTCGGTAATACGCACCTTCAAAACTAATTTTAGAGACTGCTTCGTACGCTTTTTCAATTGCTACTTCTATATTTTTTCCATAAGAAGTTACCGCTAAAACTCTTCCCCCTGAAGTTAAAACAGAAGGGCCATCAGCAATTGTGCCTGCATGAAAAACCAAGCTATCAACAACAGAATTCAAGCCATAAATCTGTTTTCCTTTTTCATAAACATCGGGATAACCTCCAGCGACCATCATAACTGTTGCAGCACTTTTATCAATAAATTGTATGTCTCTTTCTGATAAAGTATTGGAGGCAATTCCTTCAAAAAGATCTAAAATATCTGATTTCAAACGTGGAATAACCACCTCTGTTTCTGGGTCGCCCATTCTACAGTTGTATTCAATAACATATGGATCTCCCTTAACACAAATAAGTCCAAAAAAGACAAATCCCTTGTAAACAATCCCCTCAGATTTTAAACCCTTTACAGTTGGGACAATGATTCGATTGTGAACTTTATCCATAAAAGCTGCATCCGCAAAAGGAACAGGAGAAATAGCACCCATTCCACCGGTATTTGGACCTGTGTCACCTTCACCAATTCGCTTATAGTCCTTCGCTTCAGGAAGTAATTTAAATGAATGTCCATCCGTTACTATAAAAACAGATAATT
The DNA here is from genome assembly GCA_009926125.1 of Flavobacteriales bacterium. Classification (GTDB taxonomy): domain Bacteria; phylum Bacteroidota; class Bacteroidia; order Flavobacteriales_D; family Crocinitomicaceae; genus UBA952. The sequence goes on from RFPM01000002.1 coordinate 58,393, forward strand.
CAATGCCATCTAAAAACTGTTCAATTACAACTTTTTTAGACGCTTCGCCAAATTTTTCATGTTGCAGCATGCTTTTTAATTCAGCTTGCGCTTCATCCAAATCATGTATTATTAAAACTCCCTTTCCAGCAGCTAGTCCATCCGCTTTTAAAACATAGGGAGACTTCATGTTTTTAAGAAAAGTGAGGCCTTCCTCCAGATTTTCAATTGTAAAAGTGGCATATTTTGCTGTTGGAATACTATGTCTATTCATAAATGCCTTGGCAAAATCTTTACTTCCTTCTAATTGCGCTCCATATTTACTTGGACCTATAACTGGAATCTTATAGAGTTCAGCGTCTCCAACAAAAAAATCATAAATCCCTAAAACTAAAGGTTCTTCAGGACCAACAACTACCATATCAATATTATTTTCTAGTACAAAATTCTTTACTGCAATAAAATCAATCGGAGATAAAGGAATATTTTTTCCAAATTGGCGAGTTCCTGCATTTCCAGGTGCAATAAACAATTGATCAAGAATCGAGCTTTGGGATATTTTCCATGCTAATGCATGCTCACGACCTCCTGAACCTAACAGCAATACTCTCATTAACAATGATTTAAAATCGATTCAAATAATAATTTACCATCTATGTTCAGAAGTTTTTCGTCTGCTGCTCTTTCTGGATGTGGCATCATACCAAAAACATTTTTTCTTTTATTGGTAATCCCGGCAATATTCAAAATTGAACCATTTGGGTTTGAAAAATCATCTACAGTATTAAGTTCGTTAGAATATTGAAAAAGAATTTGGTCATTATCCTGAATAGATTTTAGAACATCATCTTCAGCAAAAAAACGGCCTTCTCCATGAGCAATTGGTATTTTTAAAGCTCTATTATTATCTAAATCCATAGAAATTGCAGCAGATTTAGAAACAGACTTTAAAAAAACATTTTTACAAATAAATTTTTGAGTATGATTATGAAGCAATGCGCCTTCTAGCAATCCTGATTCGGTCAAAATCTGAAATCCATTGCAAATCCCTAGTACGTATCCACCATTATTAGCATGTTTAACAACTTCTGACATAATAGGAGAAAATTTTGCAAGAGCACCAGAACGCAAGTAATCCCCAAAGGAAAATCCTCCTGGTAAAATAACCATGTCAACATCTTTTAAATCAGTTGACTTATGCCATAATTTCTCAACTTTTTGTCCTAGTAAATCCTGAAGGACATATATCATATCTTGGTCGCAATTGGATCCGGGAAAAGTTACAACTCCAAACTTCATTTATTTCATTTAAAATATTAGCAAAATTAACATTTACAAGCTTTGATAGGGATTTAATATAAAAAATTTAATAACAGAATAAATAATTGTTAAATAAAAAAAGATTGTAGCAATAATTCCATAGTTTTTATCAAGAAAAGAATAACTCAATAGAAGAGAAATAGGAATCATCAAAAGACTAAAGTGCTCAATTTCTAGGAAATAGTAAAAATTTAAACCACCTAATATAATTGTTATCAAAATAAAAACCCATATAAGTCGAACTTGATTCTTTAAACGAAGTGATGATTTTTGAAGACGTGAACGCAAGCTAAAAATACTTAATGAAAAAAGAATACTGATTACAATAAGCGTAATTACAAAATCAGCATGTAATTTAGGCTGTTCAGAATAAGAAAAAAAAGAAAAAGCTAAACTGTTTTTTTGGAACCAGAGATTAACAAATCCATATATTAAGGGAAGTCCAAAGCCAACTATACCAATTAAAAATTCTCGAAAATTAAATGGGCGTATTATTATCGGCATAACAATAAAAAGTGGAAGACCTAACATTATTGGAGGATGAAAAGTAGCCGATAAACCAGCAAGAAAGCAGCCATTAAAAACATAGATTCTTGCATCTGAGGTTTGTTTAATTTGAAGAAACTGAACAAACATTAAAATAAAAAATAAATGTGCTATTAATAAACCATCCAATATATAAAATGAATGATAAAAACTCATCGTAACAACATATAAAAGTGAGACTATATATGAATTCCTCTCTAAAAATTCATTTTTATTAAAAACCCAATTCAAGGAAATTGCATTTAAAGCAATAATTATAAAACTAAAAAAACTGTATATCCACGAATTTCCAGAAAAAAAATTACTCCATAATCCAAAATCATTCGCTGGAGATTGAACATAATAACCAGTCTGGAAATTTAGAAAAAAATAGATGCCTATAATAAAGGGTAAGAATAATAGAACGAGGACTCTATTCTCTAGAAACATTCGAATCATGATACAAATTTATTTAATAAAATGCGGTAAGAGATAAATTGTGGATAACTACTTTAATTTGTTAAAATAGAATTTTATTTCAAAAATTAATGCAATTAAATTTATAGGACGATTTGGACAAAAATCATATCTTTGTTAATTAAGTAAAATTCATTTCATTTTAAATTTAAGTAATGGCTACAGAGAAAAATAAATTTTCGGATTCTGAATTGGAAGAATTCAAAGTACTTATAAATAAAAAACTTCTAGAGGCAAACGAAGATTATGCCCTTCTAATTGGTTCATTATCCCATGCTGACGATCATGGCACAGATGATACAGGAAGGACATTCAATATGATGGAAGATGGTTCTGAGACATTATCAAGAGAGGAAGTTGCACAACTTGCAGCACGACAAGAAAAATTTATTCAGAGTTTACATGCTGCATTGATAAGAATAGAAAATAAAACATATGGTATATGTCGTGTTACTAGCAAATTAATACCAAAAGAACGTTTGCGTTTGGTTCCACATGCTACCATGAGTATTGACGCAAAAAACGCTCAAAAATAAACTCAAAGTGAAAAGAAAAGTATTAATTATTGGGTGTATTATATTTTTTTTATTACTAATCGATCAACTCACCAAAATTTACATTAAATCATCATTTTCCTCAAATGAAACAAATTTTATTCTTGGAGATTGGTTTGCATTACATTATATCGAGAATCCAGGAATGGCTTTTGGGACTACATTTGGCTCCGAAATTTGGCATAAATTAGCCTTAAGTTTACTTCGTGTTGTTGCAATTATTTTTATAGGAATATTTATATACAAAGAAATAAAAAAAGATGCTAAAATAGAATATTTAATAGCAATAAGTCTAATTTTTTCTGGAGCCACAGGAAACTTAATAGATTCTATGTTGTATGATTTTATCTTTCCATTTAATCCTTGTGAAGGCTTTAATCAACTTGCAGGTTCAGGAATAAAAATGGATTGCATGGATTATGGATTTAAACAAACTTTAGAAGTTAGACACCAGGGATTTTTACTGGGGAATGTCGTAGATATGTTTCAGTTTAATGTCATTTGGCCAAGTTGGGTTCCATACTTTTCTGGGAAACAAATTTTTCCTGCTATTTGGAATGTTGCTGATGCATGTATTACCACTGGTGTAATTCTTATTGTCATTCGTCAAAAAAAATATTTCCCTAAAAAAGTATTGCAAGACAAAGAAGAAGAAAAAACTATTTGATATTTTTTTACTAGAAGTTCCATTTCATGCTTCTGTCATTTAAAATCGCAAAAGATACTTTATAATTAATTCTAGATTCTACTCTATTTCCATCTGAAAAAACTGTGTATACACCAACTCTCAATCTTCTTTTAAAAATTTTAAAGTTACGTTCTAAGCCAGCTAGCAACTCGTAATGCTGCCAATTATACTCTTTAATATACATTGCTCCACCTCCAAATACAAGCCCAATTTGTGTTTTTTTCATAAAGGGGATTTTGTTAATTATTGCACCATTATCGTGATGAACAAAGTGAGCTTGAAAGACATAGTCAATAGTTGGTAAAGTTGAATCTAAACCCTGAAATGAATATAAAGGATTAGAAAACCAAATAGGATCACTTCTTCTTTGGTATTTCATATCAGGATCATATAATTTTTTTGAACTCAAAAACTTTCCGCCAGATAATCTGTAAGAACTTGTTCCTAAAGTTCCTATTTTAAAAGTTTGACGTATATCCAGTTGTAAATATTCATGATCAACATCACTGCCAAATAAACGAGGAATTCCTCTTTCATAATTCAAACTAAAAGTTGGCCATTTTGAACCAAGAACAACTTTTCGATAAGGTTCTCTCATATATTTTTGCTGTGGTGTATAGCTGATTGTCACATTTGTAATCAAAGTTTGATAACTTTTAAAATCTAAGGGATCGTCATTTGGAAGATATTCGTCAAAACTTCTTATGAATTTAAAATCTTTTAATGATCTTCGCTCAGAAAAATCTAGACTAAGACCTCCATAAAAGCCATTAAATAATTCATATTCAATTGAAGACCCCATTTTTGTAGCTTCAATCAAATTATTACGTCTATAAATTTGATTAATCGCATCAGCATAGCGAATCGCATCAAAATCGTGGTTTATTGAAAGACGAATGAAGCCAAAATGAAAAGGATCAAACTTAAATCGCCACCATGAGCCACCTTTTAAATCATTGTTTAAAAATCCATAAGAAAGGCGAGACCATGATTCTAAGGCTCGTTCATTCTTCCACTTCTTAAAATAATCAAAACTAGGAGACAAGCGTGGTCCTCCAATTGATACCGGCTGTACAAAAAGTGCTAAAGGACTAAATCCCAATTGAAATCGCTTTATTCTGTTTCGGTGGTCTATTCCATACCATAAAACTTTTAAAAAAGTTATCTTATTAAAAATTTTATCAACGGAATCAAGGTATTCTTTACGGTTGTGAGCGTCTCTAATACTATCCTTTAAAAGGATAAATTCACGTTCTTCATTACTCAATTCTATCTGTCGCCTTGTTGACCAAAATGCAGTGTCCTTTTCAAAAGCTTCTTTTTCAGTTATTGCTAATTCTGTACTGAAGAATTTATTTACAAATTTAGGATTAAAATCATAATTCGAAAAAACAGCTTTAGTGTAAGACTTAGATGTTTCATTCTTGTATTTCACTCCATAACTCAAATTTTGTTCAGCTAGTATGCATATTGAATCTCCTAAATGAATGAAGTTTTGTTCAATAGTAAAATTATCATACACTAATAAATTCCCTTTATTCATTGTTAATTCAATTTTTTGAATTAACCAAAGTGAATCAATCACCCAAATATATCCCTCTAAGGTAGATGTAGAAATATTTCTTGGTATGATTTTTATTTTTGAAATTACCTGTCCATTCTCCTCTATTTTTTTTTCCAAGCGGTATTTGTAGGAAATTATACCCGGAGCAGAAATCGGCGAAATCACAGGAGTTTGATGTAAATCATCAAGATAAAGAAGATTTTCGAAGAAATTAAAATTTGATTTAATTGTGGTTGTATAGTACAAATTCTTTTCACTACCTCGAAGAGTAACTGCATTTCTAATTTCTTTCACCTTATCTTTAGAAGCATAATAACGCATTAATTCAACTTCTAATAAATTCATTTGATTTGATAATTTTAGCAATTCATCGTTTTTTTCATCTAAAGGATCATATGATTTATTTTTGTCCTCTTCCGATTTCTTTTGCTTTGCTTTAGGATCAATTTTTTCAGCAGCTTTGATATATACCGATACAGAATGAGGATAATTCCATGGATTAATTGCATCACGTTTCTTAACCACCTCCAAAATTATATCTCGTCCAGGATTACTTTTCTTAACTTGAACATCAATATTGTCGAGCTCAAGAACTTTACTCGGAAAAAGCTGTATATTTCTAATAATATTTGCATAACCAATAGACACATACGTTTCTCTTTCATCATAACCTTTAGCAGAAAACACCAAAAAATATTCACCCGGCATTAAGGAAAGTTCATACTTTCCGTTAAAATCAGCTAGTGTTCGTTGATCCGAAAAAGTTTTTACATATACTGTAACGGAAGGAATTGGAATATTTCGTTCATCTGTAATTACTCCATTTATAAATTGTTGGGCAAAACAATTTAATTGAGCTAGAAAGAAAAAAGAAGAAAAAAGAAATCTAAGCATGGATAGTTTTAGATCTAAATATATTTTATTTAATCGTATTTTTTTCTTTTAGAAACTCATTATGGCGATCCATTCTTTTCATCATCCAAGTTTTAAGGAAATAGACACCAAGTGATGTAAGCACAAAAACATAGTAATAAGCCCATTTATTAAAACCTTCTGTAAATGACATATAAGTTACAATTAAAAAAATAGTGATGGCAGAAAACAGCCAAAAATAGGACATGATTTTATTATAGATTTTCATAGTTAGTCTAATTTAAATTCTTTTTCTAATTGAATACTCCCTTTCGGATTTACAATTTCGTAATAACTAAAATCTTGTTTTGTACGGATACCGTCTCCATAAAAAATTCCTTTTGGAGTTTTGACAATTACTTGAGAAACAGAATATATTGTACTATCATTTTGATTCCAAATTAGCGCTTCAGTTTCCAATGTTTGGTTTTTAGCAAAATTTGTCAAGCGAACTGAATCTCTTACTATAATTTTACTTGCAGTATGATCAATTTCGCCATAAAGAGCAGTTAATCTTGATACCACTACTCCATCATTCGAAAAGAAATTTACTCTTATACTATCATACATTTTTGTTATATGCTTTTTATTTCTAAAAGTTTGAGATTTCGCTGCAAAAATTTCTACACGAGCAAAGCCATAATCAGAATAAATCAAATGTAAATCTTGTGTGCTTTCATCTGGATTTGAAGAATTGTAGGAAACTTTTTGAACTGATGACATATCATTTTCACACGAATAGATAAGTGCGAAAGAAAAAAAGAAAATTGTTATTCCCAAAATCCTCTTAGAAATAAAAATCACTTAGCGAACATTTACTGTAACTCCCCAGCAAGATAAAGAAACAGTACTAGGATTGTTGTTATTAAATTTTTCCTCACTACTTGGAGCACTTGCACGATAGCGAGAAGCTGCTCCATTATCTCCTGCTCGTTCTGCTAATTCAGCTGCGTAATAATAATTGCATTTTCTATCAAAAGTACTAGACCCACAAGAGTTAGCAGAATTAGCAACACATTTAGCTGCTATTTGTAATGCTTTATTTTTATTTGAACCTGAAATCCCTAATGCAAGTCTGTAGGCAGTTTGATAATTATTTAGATGATAAAATTGAACTTCTAAAATCTGAAAGTCAATATCCTCTAACTGAGCTGCATCATTTGTCATAGCTTTTGCAGAATTTAGACTAGAAACAGCCTCGCTATAACGCTTTTTTACAATTAGAAGTTCAGCTTTTGCTATAATTGTAGCAGTAGTTTTATCAAACTTTATGAGTGTATCCACAAGCATTTCATATTCTTTACTATCTGTGCAGGACTTCTCTTTTAATAAGCTTATAAAATTTGTTGTTGTTTTTATTTTTAGGTCAATATCTTTGGGTAATTCAGAAATAAACACTTTTAAATCAGGTAATAAATCCTCACAGTTTTTAATTGTTCCATTAAAAATATTACTTATGGATTCTTGGGTTTTTGAGCTTAGTTTTTTAACACTGATGAGTCGCGAAAGCATGAAATAATCGCTTATCAAACGCTTTTTATACACATTTTTTGCTGCAACATCTACTTCAGAGGAGTATAATAAATATAAATTTGAATAATAATTCGTAAGGTTTTCACTTGTAAACTTTAAAGATGTATCCTTAAAAGCTCTTGTATAATAAGCATCTGAAACTGTACGATCTATTTCAGATTTTAACAAGGCATAATCTGCTAATTTCAGAACGATATTTTTATCCCCAAACTTTAGTAAATCTATTTTTTTATTAATCAAAAATAAGGTGTCAATATAAAGTGATTTTATTTTAGGGTCTTTTTCTAATTTTAAAATATCTTGTCCAGATCGTATGATGTAGTTATAATTATTTTTTGTGTAAGTACCGCAAATAGCTTCTCCTTTTAACAAATAGGTAAATTCAGTTTTAAAATGCATGAGTTTTAAGGTAACTGAAGTATCAATTTCGATTGATTTTCGCTCTTCTTGGGCGAGAAATTTTATTCTATTGCATTCGCGCATTTTTATTGAATCATTTTGAGACATTAATGCTAACACATTAAAAAGTAGTAGCGAAATCAGTAGAAATTTTTTAAGAAACATAGCAGTAATTTATATTTTAATATATCTATTTAATCAAGTTTTCTTTTTCTGAACCAACGGTCAAAAAATGGTGGCGAAAGAATTATTCCAAAATTCATATCAAAATACTTTTCAGCTAATGAAGTGCTACTTGAATCTGTATTTTTTCCAAATGTAAAACCTATATTTAATGATGATAAAGATTGTTGCACCAATATTGGTAGGCCAAAACCAAAAGTAAGTCCACTGATATTTATACTTTTATCTATAACGCTAGAAATGGAATTTTGTTGCTGAAAATATCCAATTCTGTACTGAATTTTTTCTAGAAATTTTAAATTAGTGCTATTCTCAAAAAGTTTTGTTTCAGGAATAAATTGAATTCCAAAACCCAAATGACTCATTATTTTTTTTGAATCTAGTAACGTCATACTTGAACTTGAATAAGAACCAACAAGCATAATACTCGGATGTAATTGACGCATATTTCTTTGCCAATTAGGTAAATTTAGAGTATAAGAAAACCCTGCCTTCGTACTTGAACTCACCATTGATGCTGAACTTACAGAATATGAAATTGTATCATAAGTAATTATACCACTCAGTAATTTAGCATAAAAAATTTCGTCCTTCAATGATAGTCTTTGAAGTAATAAATTTGGTGTATAAACTGCACTTAGCATTACATTATGTCTTTTTGAGAAGTTACGATTAAATGAAACTCCAAAATCAACATTTATTGCACTTAGTTTAATCGTAGAATTGGAAACACCAGATGGATAATCAGAACTAGTAGAAAACATTTTTGAAATACGGGAATTTGTAACAGATCCAAAAATTGATTCAGCATTAACACCTAATGACAACTTACTTTTTTGCTTATTAATCACTCGGATTGATGTTCCTAAAAAAAATGTGCGAATCCCTCCTGTTCCTTGATACTTATTAGTTAATGAATTTAATGAATCATATTCTGTAATCTCATAACCTCTACTAGAATATGGTTTTATTCCAAAAGCTAAACCAGTAATTTTACTTAATTTAAAGCCCATTGCAAAATGATCTGGCATTACTGCAACTTGTGAATTCGTATTCCCTAACTCCGAAAATTGTGATCTGCGAAAATCTATTCCAAGTGAAACTAAGGTATTCCCTGAACTCAAAGATGAATAAGAAGCAGGATTAAATATGTTTAACTGACTAGAGTCAAAATAAGAAATAGTATTTTGACCAAGCGCATTGTAAATTGCATTGCTTCCAAAAGACTGTTCGCCAATACCATAGTATGACAAAGGATTGTTTGTTATTGATTGCGCAAAAACATTAGATTTCAAAATAAGGATAACAAAAAGATAAATCGTTTTATACATTCAATAAATAAATTTCAAGTATTCCTTTCAATGTTAAAATTTCGTCTGCAAAGATGCCATTTTTTTGAACTAAATCAAAAAAATGTGCATCTCCACCCGTAATATAAATGCTTAAATCGTTATATTTTTCTCTATATTTTAAAATTAGCCCATTAATTTCAGATTCAATTCCATTTTGTACACCAGATTGAATAGAACTTTCAGTTGAGTTTCCAATAAGATTAACTTTTTCAGAAGTTTCTATAAGCGGTAATTTATCTGTAAATAAATTAAGTGCTTTGTAGCGAAGTTTTAAGCCCGGAGAAATTGAACCTCCTTCATACTCATTTTTGTCATTTAAGAAATCAAATTTTATACATGTGCCAATATCAATTATCAACCTATTAGTAAACTGATTTGTATTAAATATCGCAGCAACATTACAAATCCGATCAATACCAAGAGTAGCAGGACTCAAATATTTAATTTTAAATGGCAGTTTTACTTTATGATTTATCCAAAAAATAGGATTTTCATACTTTTTAAAATCCTGCTCGAAATCAGAATTCAAAACGGATGATATTGCTATTGGGATATTTGGCTCTAACTGTTGTTTTAGTGAGGTTAAATCAATAAAATAGTGTACAAGAATAACTTCACCCTTTTTATAAACTCCAAGTTTTATTAGAGAATTGCCTGCATCAATTAAATAGAGATCAATTTGAGCGTTCATTTACAGCAAAGATACATTCCCTTTTTAAAGAATTTTCAATTTGAATATGATATTTAAAAGAAAAAAATGTTAAATTTGCACCCATTAACGGCTGGTACCTTAGCTCAGTTGGTAGAGCAAAGGACTGAAAATCCTTGTGTCCCTGGTTCGATTCCTGGAGGTACCACAATAAACCCAGTAAGAAATTATTGGGTTTTTTAATTTTTAGCAAAGGCAAACTATTTAGGATTTAATTATACGTTGATATAAAAAATCACATTGAATTATTAATTTTATAGATTATTCAAAAAAAAGTTCGCTTTTATTTCCTTATTAGACTTACTAAAACTATTACGATGAAAAATTTACTGTTCTTACTTTCAATATTTTTAATGATGCTAAACAATATCAAGGTAAAATCACTGATGCTTGCATGGATTGGAAAAAAGCACAAGAATTAGGTGATCCTAATAATGATGAAAAGATTAAAAACTTTTGTGAATAGCTAAATAAGTTATTAATTACCTCAATAAATTAATGTGACCAGAAATAATTTTAAATCTGTCAATCTCTGGATTTTTGTATTTGATAGTAAATGTGTATAATCCTTCCATGCATACTTTATTATTAAAAGTACCATCCCAAGGTTTCAAATGGTTATTAGACACAAAAATTATTTCTCCCCAACGATTGTAAATTGTTAACTCGTAATTCGCAGGGTCAAAACCTGAGGTAAATATTGGTAAAAAGGAATTATTAAATTCATCGCCGTCTGGTGTAAAACAATTTGGAACATAATAGATATCATCACCTTTAATTTGAATTAATTTTTCAGTAGAATCCAAACAGCCATATATGGAGCTCACGATCAATTCAATTAGATAGTCTCCTTCTGAAAATGGATACGAATAATCAATTGTATTTGAATTATTTATGATTTGATTATCATCACCAAAATCCCAAAAATTTATAACGTTGCCAGTACTTAAATTAGAAATAGTGATGGTAGGATCATCACTTGTCAACAAAGTACGATCTACACTAAAGTCTGCTATTGGATTTGGGCGAACAATTACCGTCGATTCAACTGTATCAGAACAAGAATAAATATTCAAGCCAATCACTTCATAAGTTGATGTTTGACTCGGAGAAACTAAATTTTGATTTGAATTACTATTAGACACGACTGGAGAAATGCCCCATTGATAAATAGTTGCTCCACTAACATCAATTTGAACGCTTTTACCAGAACACATTTCTTGGTCAGAGGTAATTAATAATTCAGGCTTTGGATTTACTGTTATTGTTACTGGCTCTGAACCAATGCAACCATCAGCTAGTGTTGTTGATGTAACTGTGTAAACAACATTTTGTGGGACAAAACTTGAATTTATAAGTGTATTATCAATAGTTGAACTTAAAATTGGTAGTATGCTAGCTCCATTTATATTTGGATTGGTAGCAGCTACCCATGAAAAAGTGCTTGGGATGTTTGATGTCAATGGAAAATTTAAAGGCGTTTCAGAACAAATAACTCCGTTTAAAGGACTTGTTAGTATTGGGCTTGCAATAACTGTAACTGTTAGTGCTTGAGCTTGTCCAACACAAGCATCAGCTGTTGTTGTTGGTGTAATTGTATAAATAATGTTTTGATTTGTGGTAGTAGTATTATCAAGTGTATTATTAATGGTGGGACTTACCGTTGGAGTTGTTGTTTCTCCAATTATAGTAGCACTAGAAGCTGCTAACCAGGAATATGAGCTCGGAAGATTTGATGTTAGAGAAAAATTTAAAGTTTCACCTGAACAAATCACTTCTGTAGAAGGACTGGTCATAGTTGAAGATGGATTAACAGAAATAGAAACTGTTTGTGGTGAACCTAAACAAGCTCCAGGATTTGATGAAGGTGTAACAGTATAATCAACAGTTTGGGGAATTAAAGTGGAATTAATAAGTGTGTTATTGATTGTAGGATTTGTGATTGCTGATATCGTACTTGCTCCAGTAACATTTGCGTTTGTAGCTGCTAACCATGAATAATTAACGCTTAAAACATTTGATATTAATGGAAAGTTTAAGGGTGTTCCTGAGCAAGTAGTACCCAAAGCAGGACTTGTCATTGTTGGAATTGGATTAATTGTAATCGAAATTTCATCTGTTGTAGGACAAGCACCAAAATTTGTTAGTAAGGTAGTAGAAACAGTGTAAATATAGGTAATTGGCGAATTCGTTGAATTTGTTAATGTTAAAGTAGGATTAGAAGCAGAAGTTGAACTCAAACCCAATGCAGGCGACCATGAATAAGAATAGAGTGGATTATTAGTTACCCCAATACTCAAAGGAACATCACTACAAGTAGAACCATTAACTGGTCCAGCATCTGAAATTGCCTGCTCAGTATAAATAATTGCGTTTTTAATTGATTGTTGATCACATCCACCTCCAGTTGAAGCAGTAAAACCCATATAACCTGTAAAAGTAGTTGTAAAAGTAGCAGTTAAATAAAGAGTATTATTAAGATATAGACTAATTAGACCGTTAACATATGTTATTTTAACGTGTTGATAAACAGAATTTCTAATAAAATTTAAAATTCCATTGATGTTGGTTAATTTAACCATTGCTGGAGCGCATTCATCATATCCTAATCCAGAAAATATTTGCAATTCTGGATTAGCACCACAACCATTTTCGTATGTATCCAAAACAACCTTTAGACCATTTGCAGTTTGTGGAATACCTATTCCTCCACCATTAACGAAACCTGCTGGTGGGACATCTATGAAACAAAAAGCTAGACCATCTGCAATTCCAGCCCAGCAAGAACCTGGTCCACCCCAAAGCCGATAATCAAATTCGACAGTCCACTTTGAACATGAGGATAAATTAATGGGATTAGTATAAAAAATTCCGCCACTTTGAGTTAGTAAAGCATTGGTTAAAACAAGCTCATCATTAAAAGCATCAGCATCACCAGGAGTATCCCCAACAAATGCATTTCCAGTTATATTCCAACCTGTAGTATTTAATGGATTTCCTGTTAGTTGACCAAAAACATAATTTTGAGCATATTCATATCGTGAAATTAAAATGAATAAAAGGAATAAAATAATTCGGAACATAAACTATAAATTAAATATATTTTTAAGACGTAATTAACAACTTAAAGTTGCTAAAATTAGTTATTTTTTTATAAATTTATAAATTACTTAGTGTAACTTTGACACATTAAAACAATCTTTTTCATCTAATTGACATGACAAAAAAAAATCGCCATACAGAAGAATTCATTCCCTTTAACCTTGTTGTTTTTGGTGGTGATGGCGACTTAGCCTTGCGCAAAATATATCCTGCATTATTTCACAGAGACCAAGACGGGCAGTTTTTGACAGATTACAGTGTTATTGCAGTAACAAGAAGAAATGTTTCTGGATCAAGTTTTAACGAAAACCTACTAAAATTCCTCAAGGAAAGTGCAGAAGAAGACACTTCAGAGAACGACATTACCATTTTTTCAAAAAAAGTTCAATTAATACAAGTAGCGGAAGCGAATGAAGCGGCTTATTTAGAATTAGCGGCTTACCTAAATAAATTCCCTTCTTATCAAAATATTTTTTATTTTTCAACTCCCTCCTCTGCTTTTGGACCAATTGCTGAAACTTTAAAATCGACTGGTTTAATTAAGAAAAATAGCAAAGTTGTATTGGAAAAACCATTGGGATACTCCTCAGAATCTTCAAATGAAATCAACATTCAAATCACAAAAGCATTTTCTGAAAAACAAATTTATCGTATAGATCACTACCTTGGAAAAGAAACCGTACAAAATTTAATGGTTTTGCGTTTTGCAAATAATTTATTTGAACGAGCATGGGATTCAGAACACATTGATAACATCCAAATTACAGTTTCAGAAAGTTTAGGAGTCGAAAAACGTGCTGCTTACTACGATAATAGTGGAGCACTTTTAGATATGGTTCAAAATCATTTACTGCAACTACTTTGTCTAGTTGCAATGGAACCACCACACTTATTGGAGGCTGATGAAGTTCGAAATGAGAAATTAAAAGTCTTGAGAGCTTTGCGCCCAATTTCTAAGAAAAATGTTGCTAACGACACCGTTAAAGGTCAATATACTCGCGGTAGTGTTAAAGGAGAACAAGTCAATTCCTATTTAGAGGATATTGAAGAATACCAATCCAAGACTGAGACTTTTGTAGCTATAAAAGCTTATGTAGATAATTGGAGATGGAAAAATGTTCCTTTCTATATCCGAACTGGAAAAAGAATGGTAAAGCGTTATTCTGAAATAGTTATTAATTTCAAGGAAGTTCGTCACAATATCTTTCCTTCAAAGGAAAAATTAAACAATAATAAACTCATCATTCGCTTGCAGCCTGAAGAAAGAATTGAGCTTGTTCAAATGACAAAAGTTCCCGGTCCTGGAGGATATCGCTACAAACCCATCGCCCTAAAATTAGATTACATTGATTCTTTTAAAGAACGATTTCCAGAGGCTTATGAACGACTCATTATTGACGTAATTCGCGGAAATCAAACTTTATTTATGCGACAAGATGAACTTCAAGCTGCTTGGTCTTGGATTGAGTCAATAACTTCTAGCTGGAAATCTACTGGTCAAAATAATGTTTTATACGAAGCCGGAACTTGGGGCCCAGGAGATGATATTTTAGAGGACAACGATTCATGGATTACAAAATCATGGAGAGATCAATGAGACTACATGCTTCAAAAGAAGAGTTAGAAGATGCTCTACTACACGATATAAAGCTAGTAATTAGCGAAGATATTTTAAAACTTGGAAAAGCAAAAATACTTCTTTCAGGTGGCAGTACACCAAGTGGATTGTATCGTAAATTAAGTTCAACTCAACTAGATTGGTCTAAAGTTATCGTTGGTTTAGTTGATGAGCGTTTTGTGGAAAATTCAAGCGACTTTTCAAATGAAAAATTAATAAAAACATGCTTTTTGATTAATGAAGCAAAGAATGCAACGTTTATTCCAATGATTTTTAGTGCCGATAACGAAGTGTTAAATTTATTAAGGACAAATGAAAGTTATACTATTTTTAATGACGCAAGTGTTATCATTTTAGGAATGGGTGAAGATGGACATACTGCATCTCTTTTTCCAAACGACAGTGATTCAAATAAAGCAATGTATTCTGAACAGAATATTTTTTTTACGAATTCTCCCACAAATCCCACAAGAAGAATAACTTGCACTCCAAAATTACTGCTTTCTTCAAAAAATATTTTCTTAATGCTTACCGGAGAAAATAAAAAAGAAGTACTTTTCAGTGCTGCAAAAAATAAGTTGCCTATTTCACATTTTATTGAATCTATAACAGCGATTTATTATTCGAAATAAACCAATCATGAATCAACGAATTTTAGAAGTTACAAAACGCATAGTAGAACGAAGCAAAGCTACTCGAGCTAATTATCTTGATCAGATGCAATCTGCCTATTCTGATGGAGTTGCTAGACAAGCAATGCACTGCGGAAATCTTGCACATGCTTTTGCTGCATGCGGAACTACTGATAAAAATAATCTTTCTGAAGAAAAAGTTCCAAATATTGGAATCATTACAGCCTATAATGACATGCTTTCAGCACATAAAACCTACGAGAACTATCCTGCTGAACTCAGAGCTTATGCTCAAAAACACAATGCTGTTGCTCAAGTAGCTGGCGCTGTTCCTGCTATGTGTGATGGAGTAACACAGGGACAGCCTGGCATGGAATTATCTTTGTTTAGCAGAGATGTAATAGCACTATCTACTGCAATTGGGCTTTCTCATAACATGTTTGATGCGGTTTTATGCTTGGGAATTTGCGATAAAATTGTACCTGGCTTGTTAATGGGTTCACTTCGTTTCGGGCATCTTCCGGCAGTTTTTATTCCTGGGGGACCAATGCCAAGTGGACTTAGCAATGAGGAAAAAGCAAGTATTCGCCAAGCTTTTGCTGAGGGAAAAATTGGAAGAGCCGAATTATTAAAGGGAGAATCTGATTCTTACCATTCTCCAGGAACGTGTACTTTTTATGGAACTGCCAATAGCAATCAAATGCTAATGGAAATTATGGGTTTACAACTTCCAGGTTCAAGTTTTGTAAATCCAGGAACTGAATTAAGATCATTATTGAATGAAGAAGCTGTAAAAGTAGCTGCAAATAATAGTCAATTAGGACTTGAGGGCTCACTTTCTAACTTAATAACAGAAAAAGTAATTGTGAACGGAATTATTGGCTTACTTGCAACTGGTGGATCTACAAATCAT
>RFPM01000011.1 GCA_009926125.1 Flavobacteriales bacterium
AATCCTATTCGCGATAAAGAAATTATTGATATTGAATTACAACTTAAGGATTTAGATACAATTGAAAAAAAAATAAGTAGCTTATCCCGAATTATCAAATCTGGAGATAAAGATTCAGTGAAAGAAAATGAATTAGCACTAAAAATAAAAGAAGGTCTTGAAAAAGGTATTTCAACGCGCGCTTTAGATTTTACACAAGAAGAACGCGACATTGTTCACCGTTTTAATTTGATAACTTCAAAACCTGTTTTATATGTTTGTAATGTTGATGAAGCATCCGTAAAAACAGGAAATCATCATGTAGAAAGTGTTATAAAATCAGTGGCGAATGAAAAAGCACAAGTGTTAATGATTGGTGCTAAAATCGAAGCAGATATTACCGAGTTAGATACCTACGATGAACGTCAACTATTTTTAGACGAATTGGGATTAGAGGAGCCAGGTGTAAATCGCTTGATTCGATCTGCTTATTCCTTGTTGAATTTACAAACCTATTTTACTGCTGGAGTTAAGGAAGTTCGTGCATGGACAATCCGCAAGGGAATGACCGCACCTCAAGCAGCAAGTGTAATTCATACAGATTTTGAAAAAGGCTTTATCCGCGCTGAGGTAATGAAATATACAGATTTTATTTCTTTTGGCTCTGAATTGGCATTGAAGGAAGCAGGGAAATTTAAAGTAGAAGGAAAAGAATACATTGTTGAAGATGGCGATTTAATGCATTTTAGATTCAATGTCTAATTTTATTTTGATTTTCAATAAAGTAGTATAATTTTAAGGATATGATAGCAGCAAATAATCCAAATTTAAAATCGTGGGTAAGCGTTCCTGAAAATTCTGATTTTCCAATTCAAAATTTACCTTTTGGAATTATTGGAAACCACATTCTATCAAAAAGAGTTTCTGTGAGAATTGGAGATTATGCACTCGATTTAAAAGTATTAGCTGAACTTGGATATTTGAAAGAAACAGGTTTTGATAGCAGTGATTTTGATGCACCTTTTTTAAATCCTATGATGAAAAAAGGAAAACTTGCAGTTCGAGGATTGCGCAATCGGATTTCTGAATTATTACTTGATTCCTCAACTTCTCTTCAAAATAATCCTTCTCAAATTGAACAAGTACTTCATTTAATTTCAGCTGTAGAAGTGTCTATGCCTGTCGAAATTGGTGATTACACTGATTTTTATTCTAGTAAAGAACATGCTACAAATGTTGGAATGATGTTTCGGGATCCTGCAAATGCGCTCTTGCCAAATTGGTTGTGGATTCCAGTTGCTTATCATGGGCGAGCATCTTCGATTGTGCTTTCTGGTCAAGATATTCACAGACCAAAGGGCCAAATAAAACCAAGTGCTGATGAAGACCCAATTTTTACTCCCTCACGACAAGTTGATTTTGAGTTAGAAATGGCTTTTATTACTTTCGATGGAAAACCACTTGGAGATTCAATTTCAACAGAAGAAGCTGACTCCTATATTTTTGGACTCTGTCTTTTTAATGATTGGTCTGCGCGCGATATTCAAGCTTGGGAGTATGTTCCTTTAGGTCCATTTCTAGGGAAAAATTTCGCCTCTTCCATTTCTGCTTGGATTGTAACTTTAGATGCCCTCGAACCTTTTTCGGTTGAATCGCCTGAACAAAATCCTAAGGTTTTGCCTTATTTGGAATTCGATGGAAAAAAAGCATATGATATTCAACTTCAAGTTGGAATTCTTACAAATAATAAAGATGAAACAGTAGTTTGCAATTCTAATTTCAAATACATGTATTGGAATATGGCGCAGCAATTGGCGCATCACACTTCAAATGGTTGTAATATTCGTTGTGGTGATTTATTAGGATCTGGAACAATATCAGGAAAAAGTGAAGACTCTTTCGGTTCAATGCTTGAATTAACTTGGCGAGGGACAAAACCCTTGAAAGTAAAAGATGGCTCTGAACGCAAATTTATAAATGATGGTGACAGTGTTATAATGCGAGGTCATTCTGAATTAAATGGTATTCGAATTGGCTTTGGTGAATTAAGTTCTAAATTATTACCCGCAAAATAATGCAGGTATACAAACCAGAAATAGCTATTGATATTGAGCAAGAGCGAAAAGATATCTTAAATGCATTTAAGGGCTTATTACGCGCTTTAAAAGATCGCTCAAAAGAAGATACCCGACTTATTCGTAAAGCTTTTGATGTTTCACTTGAAGCACATAAAGATATGCGCCGTAAGTCTGGTGAACCATACATTTACCATCCGATTTCTGTAGCGAGAATTTGTGTAGAGGAAATGGGACTTGGAGCTACTTCAATTGTTTGCGCTTTACTTCATGATACAGTAGAAGATACACATATTACACTTCAAGATGTTGAAGATCTTTTTGGATCGAAAGTGCGACTTATTATTGATGGCTTAACAAAAATTCCAGAAGTTTTTGATGAAAATGCATCAATTCAAGCTGAGAATTTCCGGAAAATGATTCTGACAATTTCAGATGATTTTAGGGTGGTTCTGATAAAATTGGCCGATCGCTTGCACAATATGCGGACCTTGGGAAGTATGCGCCCAGAAAAACAATTAAAAATTGCTTCTGAAACAAAATTTCTCTATGCTCCATTAGCACATCGCTTAGGATTATATTCTGTGAAATCCGAATTAGAAGATTTATCAATGTTGTATTGTGAAACTGATATTTACAATGAAATAGCTCGGAAATTAAAAAATACTGCAGATGTCCGAAATCGTTTTATCCGACGATTTATGTCGCCAATTAAAGAAACTTTACTTCATGAAGGATATATATTTGATATAAAGGCACGTACAAAGTCAATTTCCTCGATTTGGAGAAAAATGCAGTTTAAGGACATTCCTTTTGAGGAGGTCTTTGATATTTTTGCTATTCGTATTATTTTGGAAACACCTGTAGAATTAGAAAAACCAGATTGTTGGAGAATTTACAGCATTGTTACTGATTATTATCAACCGAGTCCTGAGCGATTGAGAGATTGGATTTCAACTCCCCGTGCTAATGGATACGAATCATTGCATACAACTGTAATGTCGCCAAATGGTAAATGGATTGAGGTTCAAATTCGTTCAAAAAGAATGGATGAAATTGCTGAAAAAGGTTTGGCAGCGCATTACAAATACAAGGAAATTAATAATGAGGATAATAAGTTTGACCGTTGGATTGCAGAAATCAGAGATCTTTTAGACAATACAGAGGCCACGGCAATGGATTTCGTAAATGATTTTCGACTAAATTTATTTAACGATGAAATTTATATTTTTACTCCTAAAGGAGAATTAAGAGTTTTACCAATTGGTTCAACAATATTAGATTTTGCATACGATATCCATACGGATATTGGAGATAAATGTATTGGTGCAAAGGTTAATAATCGACTAATGCCACTAAGTTATCAGTTAATCAATGGAGATCAGCTGGAAATTATTACTTCCCCAAAACAAAAACCAAATGAGGAATGGCTTCGTTTTGTTGTAACAGCTCGTGCGAAGCAAAAAATAAAGTCTTCTTTAAATGAAGAACGAAGATTAATTGTGGAAGATGGAAAAGAAATTTTGTCTCGAAAATTTAAACAATTTAATCTGCGAAGCACCAACCATAATATTTCATTTTTAGAGCGTTATTTTAATTTATTAAGCAGCTCAGAATTATACTTTAGAATTGCAAAAGGAAAAATAGATCTTGCTATCTTAAGGGAACAGGAAATTGTCGATGGAAATATTAAATTAACCAGAAAAGACAATTTAAAAAAGCCGAATCTTGTAGAAAATAATTTTGAGGGAATTGATACCAAACATGATACAATTTTAATTGGAGATGATTTTAAAGGTTTTGAATACCATTTAGCGAAATGCTGTAATCCTATTCCTGGAGATATTGTTTTTGGATTTATTACGATGAATGATGGCATTAAAATACACCGTGGCAATTGCCCGAACGCTGGAGATTTATTATCAAAATTAGCATTTCGTTGCATCAAAGCGAAGGAAGAATAAAAGTACTTGTTTTTGACACAGAACACCTAGAACAATTAACCAATAAATTTGGAGAAGTAGAGGGCGTTCAGCGAGTTACTCGTTGGGATACGGAAGAAGAAAGTCAATTTTAATCGCTGAAAACAAATGAATTTTTTGGTCTTAGTGCAGCATTCCAAACAAAGTTTTTTATAAATTGCTCTTCGGGTTTAATCTGATCCATTGGAAAGAAGATGCCGTCAGGTTTATCGTAGTAAGTAATTCCCGTAACTTCTCCACTATCTAAATAAACCTTTAATTTTGAAGCAAAAATACGGTTCAGCCCCATTCTTTTTTTAGAGATGAGTGAATCTTTATTTTCTTCTTCCTCGGGATATAAAATTGTCCAAGCATTTCCCAACAAATCAACATGAATTAATTCATTGTTTTTAAGCCAAGCTATCATCTCGCGTCCAGAAAGTTGATTGTAAAATTTCCCAGAATCTAGTTCCATTAAAGCACTTGTTTTTCCACTTATTTCAATTTTTTCAATTATACTATCATTTAGGGTTATATCCATCTTTTCGCCTTTTAATTCTGCATTTTCTGACCAAACAATTGGGTTTGATCTCAATTTTAATAACTTGATCTTTGGTCTATACTCGGCACTATCGGATATTGCTTCTAATTTATTTTGAAAAATTTGCACCTTGGCATGAGCAAATATCACTTCTAATTGATTAAGTGAATCTTTTTTCAGAATTAAACTATCTGCAAAAACATAAACAGTATCTTTTTCTTGCAGTTTTACTGCCACTGCTTTTCCACTTAAATGAGCAGTATGCAAAGAATCATTTGCAAACCCTTTATTGCCAAGAAATATTAAGTTTTGTTTCAAATCTTTAATAAACACATTTCCTGTTCCTTTAAAAATTTGTCTCGGTTTGTTGTAATAAATCGTATCTCCACGAATGATATTTGTTTTTTGAATAATTTCAGCTTTATTATAAAGAGTTGCTTCATTCTTATTTACATGATACCAGCCATTTTTGCAAAATATAGTTATACTATCATTTATCACTTTTGTTGGACCAAAAAAATAGACTGTTTGCTTTTCATATGAGAATTGTAGGGTGTCAGTTGTCATCGTAAGGTCTTTTTTACGGTATGCGACTTTTTGACTAAAGAAAAAACTCCCTGTTTTTGGAAAGAAATAACCAACTTTACTCGTTATTTTTTCGTCAGAAATTATCGATTCTACTTGACCTTTATTTCGATAAATCGCCTTGCTATTTTTTGCATCATAATCCATTGAATCACTAGTAATTTTATATTCCTGATCGCGAACCCTAACGTGACCCCAAAGTTTTGCATATTTTTGAGATCCATTATAATACATCGAATCACAAAAAAGATTAATATCATTCTTACGTATTTGAACACTACCATAAGCGTGAACTATTTTTTCTTTTTCTTGATAGTGAGCTGAATCGCAATACATTGTATTTCCTTGATAAATAAAATTGACGGAACCAATTAAACGATGTTTTTTAGATTTCTCATCGTAAATTATTTTTTCTGATCCAGGAAGCAACTCAAGTACATTGTTTTGAGAAAATAAAAATCCACGTAAAAAAAATGCGCTAAAAATAAGCGCAAATTTAAAAGTAGGATGTGTTTTAATTATCACGATAATTTAGAAAGGGTTTGCGTTCTGTCTGGACCTACGGAAATAACGTTAATTGGAACTCTTAATTGCTTTTCAAGATAAGATACGTAATTTTTTAATTCTTGAGGAGCATCTTTATAGTCACGTAACTTAGTTAAATCACAGTTCCAACCGGCAATTTCTTCATAAAAAGGGATAATCTCAATATCATTCACGTCAAATGGAAAATCTGATACTTTTTCACCATTAACAAGATAATGCGTACATACTTTTATTTTATTAAAAATACTGAGTACATCAGATTTCATCATCGATAGTTCTGTAACTCCATTTATCATAATAGCGTAACGCATTTGAACTAAATCTAACCAGCCACATCGCCTTGGTCTTCCTGTTGTTGCACCAAATTCACTACCTTCTTTTCGGATTAACTCCCCTAACTCATTGTCTAATTCTGTAGGAAATGGACCGCTTCCCACTCGAGTGCAATACGCTTTAAAAATTCCTACAACATTTCCGATTCTGGTTGGGGCAATTCCAAGACCAGTACATGTTCCTGCAGTTACAGTATTTGATGAAGTAACAAAAGGATAAGTTCCAAAATCAATGTCTAACATTGTTCCTTGCGCTCCTTCAGCTAGGATTTTTTTTCCTTCAAGCAAGGCTTTATTTAGAAAATGTTCGCTGTCTACAGCTTCCAAAGTTTTTAATGTTTCAAGACTTTCTAGCCACGGCACCTCAAGTGAATTTAAATCGTATTCAAAACCTTCATAATGGGCTAAAATTCCAATATGTTTTTCAACAAGCGCCTGATATTTTTCTTTAAAATTTTCTGAAAATATATCTCCAACACGTAAGCCATTTCTACCTGTTTTATCCATGTAGGTTGGACCAATTCCCTTTAAAGTAGAACCAATTTTATTTTTCCCCTTTGCTGCTTCAGATGCTGCATCAAGTAAACGATGAGTTGGTAAAATTAAATGTGCTTTTTTAGAAATATAAAGACGTTTTTTAAAATCAATATTATAGGGAGCAAGTTTATCAAGCTCTCCTTTAAAAATAAGTGGGTCTATTACAACTCCATTCCCAACCAAATTAATAACTTCAGGATGAAAAATACCAGAAGGAATAGTATTTAAAACATGTTTAATCCCTTCAAATTCCAATGTATGTCCTGCATTAGGTCCTCCTTGGAATCGTGCTATAATATCATATTTTGGAGTTAAAACATCAACAATTTTACCTTTTCCTTCATCGCCCCACTGAAGGCCTAATAATACATCTACTTTCATGCTCACTTCTTAAAATAATTGTCTACTGCAGCTAGTGAATCTACTATTGAAAATACTTCCTGCATTTTAGTAATTTCAAATAATCTATTTAACCCACTATTTGGGCTTAGTAATAAAACATCTCCTTGATTAATACGTGCTTTTGTTAAAGTTTTTACCATAAATGCTATTCC
This sequence comes from Flavobacteriales bacterium, assembly GCA_009926125.1. Classification (GTDB taxonomy): domain Bacteria; phylum Bacteroidota; class Bacteroidia; order Flavobacteriales_D; family Crocinitomicaceae; genus UBA952. The sequence goes on from RFPM01000011.1 coordinate 7,111, forward strand.
ACTTGAATTCGTATGAGAAAGTTCGCTAAGGTCAAAGACTATATTCCAGTTTTTATTAGATGATAACACCTCATTTGCTATTGTTAAATCCGCATCTGAAAGAATTTTCCCTTCAAATCGAAAAATAATGAATGAAGTATTTTTTTTTACATTAAATATAACACTCATCTTATTGTTTTTTATTTTTCATCCCGTAAAAATAAAGTGAATGATGTTGAATTTTAAGATCAAATAGTTCTTCAACTGTCTCTTTTATTTGTTGAATTCGAGGGTCACAAAATTCAAAAACTTCACCTGAATCTGTACAGATAACATGATCATGTTGCTTTGACCCGTGCGATTTTTCAAATTGCGCTATGTTTTTTCCAAATTGATGTTTTCGGACAAGATTACAAGCAAGTAATAAATCAATTGTATTGTACAAAGTGGCCCTGGAAACTCGATAATTGTGATTTTTCATTTTAATATACAAGGACTCAATATCAAAATGCCCTTCATAGTTATATATTTCAACGAGTATGGCAAAACGTTCCGGTGTCTTTCGGTGCATATTTTGCTCTAGGTATGCTGCAAAAATATCCTTTACGGTTTTTTGTAATTCTTCAATTGTCATTTAGCAAAACAAATTTAAGTATTTATTTAGTTTTACTACTTTATGCTTTAAAATCACAAAGCGACTTTATCAACACTTTATGAACGATTAAGCAAAAAAAAAGAGGCCCTTGGGACCTCTTAATTATTTATTGGTTAAAAAGCTTATTCGCCTTTTTCCATTTTTTCTTTTAATTCAGCAAGTGCATCGAAATCGCCTAGTGTAGATTTTTCGGTATTCTCATTTACTGCTTTCACTGCTTGATCTGTAGATGAAACAGCTGCCTTTTTAGGAGCTTTAGCTGTTTTTGAAACAGCACTTTGCTTAGCGCTTGAGCTTGGTCGATCTTCACCTTCTTCAAAAGTACGTGTATGAGAAACAACGATTTTCTTTAATTCTTTGTTAAACTCAATTACTTTAAAATCTAGTGTTTCTTCAACTTTAGCATTCTGACCGTCTTCTTTCTTTAAATGTTTTGCGGGACAAATTCCCTCAACACCGTAAGGCAATGAAACAATTCCTGACTTATCTTTCATTTCGATAATTGTACCGCTATGAATAGATCCATCATCGAAAGTCGACTCAAAAACTTCAACAAAAACTCCAAAATTGGTGAAATTTCTAACTTTTGCAGAGTGCTTGGAGCCAACAGCATATTTTGTTTCAATATCATTCCATGGATCTGGCATTGATTGCTTAATTCCAAGGGACATTTTTCGGTCTTCACGGTCTAGAGTCAAAATAACTGCTTCTACAGTATCTCCAATACTCATAAAATCTTGTGCAGAACGTAAATGTTGCGACCAGCTCATTTCTGAAACGTGTATCAATCCTTCAACACCAGTTGCTAATTCGATAAATGCACCGTAGTCAGCCATTACAACAACTTTTCCGCTTACTTTATCTCCAACATTTAAGTTTGTATCTAAAGAATCCCACGGATGAGGTTGTAATTGTTTTAATCCAAGAGCGATGCGTTTTTTATCATCGTCAAAGTCTAAGATTACGACATTAATTTTTTGATCTAATTCTAACATCTCTTCTGGATGCGAAACACGTCCCCAAGATAAATCTGTAATGTGAATTAAACCATCAACACCTCCTAAATCGATAAATACACCGTAGGAAGTGATATTTTTTACAATACCTTCTAAAACTTGACCTTTTTCAAGTCCAGAAATAATTTGTTTTTTCTGTTCTTCTAATTCAGCTTCTATTAATGCTTTGTGAGAAACAACGACATTTCTAAATTCTTCATTGATTTTTACAACCTTGAATTCCATGTTTTTTCCAACGTACACATCGTAATCGCGAATAGGTTTTACATCAATCTGAGATCCTGGTAAAAATGCTTCAATTCCAAATACATCAACGATAAGTCCACCTTTAGTGCGGCATTTAACATAGCCAGTAATAATTTCTCCAGTACGTAAAACATCATTTACACGTAACCAAGCACTGTGCATGCGTGCAGTTTTGTGAGAAACGACTAATTGACCAGTCTTGTCTTCACGACATTCTACATAAACATCTACTAAATCCCCAATTTTTAAATCAGCATTATAGCGAAATTCATTTGCTGCAACCACTCCTTCGGATTTATATCCGATATTGATGATTACTTCTTTTTTTGTGATTAATGCAACTGTTCCTTGTATTACTTCTCTCTCGTTGATTGAAGTTAAGGTTTTTTCGTAACGATCAGACATTTCTGAACGTTGGATTTGATTGTAACCGTCTAATTGCAACGCTTCCCAATCAAAATCTGCAGTTCCCTGCGGGTTAATTGTTTCTGCCATTTGGCTTATAAGTTTTGTATTTCATCGCCTCTACACGAATGAAAGTAGGTTAGTAAAAAGGTCTTTTGTAGAGAATTGACCAACAAATAAGGGGTGCAAAGATAGTGAATTATTTTATAAACTAAAGAAAATAGATAGATTTTTTCTCTATGTATTAATGCCTTTTAATTATCTTATATAATTTTTAGAATTCCTATATTCATGCGCAATAAACAGATTAAATTAAAATGTAATCTAAATTCTATTTTGTTTATTATAATCTCTCTTTTTTTATCTTTGCAAACTTATGAAATACGCAGCAATAGATATTGGCACAAATGCCGCTCGACTTTTAATTGGAGAGCTTATTGAAGATAAAGGACAATCTTCTGTAAAAAAAATCACTTACCTAAGAATACCACTGCGTTTGGGAGATGATGTATTTGAAGATGGAAGGATCTCAACTAAAAAACTTGAAATGTTTATCAAAACAATCTCTGTATTCTCTCTTTTAGCTCAAATTTATGATGTAAAAAATATTAGAGCCGTTGCAACCTCTGCAATGAGAATTGCTGAAAATAGTAAAAATGTTATAGCAGAAATAGACGCACAAACTGGTGTGAAGATTGAAGTGATATCTGGAGATGAAGAAGCAAAATTAATTTTAGGAGGATTTTCATTGCTTAATATCCCAAAAGAAATAGCTTTTATAGTAATTGACGTTGGAGGAGGGAGTACAGAAATTAGTGTTTTTGAGAATGGTCAACGCATCGCATCAAAATCTTTTGAATTAGGGACAATTCGCATATTAAAAGGAAAAACTAGCCCTGAAATTTGGAGCGATTTAACAATGTGGATTAAGGAAAATGTTGATGTTTTAGAGGATCATTTACTATTTGGAACGGGTGGAAATATCCAAAAGGCCCATGATATTATTGCTCAAAAAGCGAATGACTCTTTATCTTTAATAGAAATTGAAAAACTTCAGGCTGAATTGGCACCTTTGAGTCTTACCGAAAGGATGAATCGCTTTTCAATTAAGGAAGAACGAGCAGATGTGCTAGTTCCAGCTCTAGATATTTATATTTATATTCTAAAAGAACTAAATATTCGTACCTTACAGGTTCCAAATATTGGGCTTTCAGATGGAATGATTTATGCCATGCACAAAGAAGAATTAGAAAAATAGTGATACAAAAACCGACAATACCAAAAGGAACTCGTGATTTTTTACCACAGGATGTGGCAAGAAGGAATTATATTTTTGATACAATTAAGTCCGTTTTCAAAGTGTATGGTTTTGCTCCAATTGAAACTCCAAGTTTTGAATTATCCTCAACCTTAATGGGGAAATATGGCGAAGAAGGTGATCGCTTAATCTTTCGGATTTTAAATTCTGGAGAAAAGATGAAACGCGCAGATCTTTCAGCACTTCAAGAGGATAATTTACCGCGATTTGCAAATTCACTATCTGAAAAAGCTTTGCGCTATGATTTAACTGTTCCTTTTGCACGCTTTGTAGTCCAGCATCAAAACGAATTGACTTTTCCTTTTAAGCGTTATCAAATTCAAGCTGTTTGGCGCGCTGATCGACCTCAACATGGTCGTTATCAAGAGTTTTTTCAATGCGATGCTGATGTTGTTGGAAGCGATTCATTGTTCTGCGAATTAGAATTAATTCAGATTTTTGATGCTGTTTTAAGTCGATTTAATTTACCAGGATTCACGATAAAAATCAACAATCGCAAACTACTTACAGGAATTGCAGAATTAATAGGAGAAAGTGAAAAATTAGTTGATATCGTAGTTGCTATTGATAAGCTGGATAAAATTGGTAAAGAAGGTGTAATTACTGAATTAGAAAATAAAGGAATCTCAAATAAAGCGATTGTTGCAATTCAACCTTTATTCGATTTACAAGGAACAAATAAAGAAAAGTTCGATAAAATGGCGGCATTTCTTTCTGAATCTAAAATTGGCTTAAAAGGAGTTGAGGAGTTGAGAAGTATCTTTTTACTACTCGATAAAATTGGATTTAATCAAGATAAAATTGAATTCGATATTACATTAGCACGAGGTTTAAATTACTATACTGGGGCAATTTTTGAAGTGCTTGCCCACGATGTTAAAATGGGAAGTATTTGTGGTGGTGGTAGATACGATGATTTAACAGGGCTTTTTGGACTAAAAGATTTATCTGGAGTTGGTATTTCATTTGGTGCAGATCGTATTTATGATATTTTAAAAGAATTGGATTTATTGCAAAAATGCAAAAGCAATTAAAATATGCAAATGACCGTGGTGTAAAATTTGTTGCTATCATTGGAGAAGAAGAGATAAAACTTGGAAAAATTACATTAAAAAATATGGAGTCAGGAGAACAGATTTTAATGAGTCACTCCTCATTTATTGACTATTTTAAACACAACTAAATGAAAAAAAATGCTTTACTGTTTTGTGTTGCTTTAGTATTTGTAGCTTGCAAAAGCAAAAAAGGTTCATGGACATCCTCTGATAAGGAAAAAGCTCAAAAAGAAGTAGAAAAATTTAGCTCATCTTTGGAGATCTTAGGAAAAAACAAAGATCTTTGTTTTAAGTGTTATTTGTCTGCTCTTGAGAAGAAATATGAAAATAATGATAGTGCATCAAAAGATGATGCTGGTCGCGATCTGATTTTAATGGATTGTGCTATTAAATACCTGCATTACTAAAATCAATTCAGATTTGGGTTAAAAAGCATTTCCACATGTGGAATCCCGTCTTCTAAGTATTCTTTGCCGGTAGAAAAAAATTGATGAGCCATATAAAAAGACTCTAAATGTTTTTGAGCAGAAATACGAATTGCAACAGCACCAAATTCAGCTTTTGAAAATGCAAGACACTGCTTCATAAGTTCATGTCCGTTTCCATTTCCTCTGAGCGCCTCTGTCATCACTACTCTTCCAATTGATGCTTCTTTGTACGATAAGCCGGGAGGCACAATTCTTGCAGTAGCAACAATATCTCCAACCCCAGTTCTACAAATTACATGATAACATTTCTTATCTTTCCCGTCTAATTCTAAATAGGGACAATTCTGCTCCACAACAAAAACCTTTATACGAAGAGCAATAATATCATGAAATTCAGAAGTGCTGAGTTCGTGAAATGTTTTAAACTGAAATTGAAGTCCCATAAAATAAAAGTACTAACTTTATTAAAATCTTACATTCCAAAATAATATCTATTATTAAAATATTTTTCCTGGATTTAAAATTCTATTAGGATCAAATACACCTTTTATTTGTCGCATTAAATTTAAAGTAATTTCAGGAAAGGCAATATCCATATATTGTTTTTGAACCAATCCTATGCCATGTTCGCCAGATATAGTGCCTCCAAGTTTTATCACTTGAGTAAATATTTCTCGAATAGCAAGGGACAACTCTTTTTCCCAAAATTCGTCACTTAGATCGCCTTTAATAATGTTTACATGAAGATTTCCATCTCCCGCATGGCCATAACAAACAGATTTAAAACCATACTTTTTGCCAATTTCTTTCACCTGATAAAGCAATTCTGGAAGCGCAAATCGAGGGACAACTGTATCCTCTTCTTTGTAAATAGATTGAGCTTTTACAGCTTCGGCAACTTTTCTTCTCAAGCTCCAAAGTGTTGTTTTTTGTGCTTCTGAATCGGCAAATAATATTTCATCCGTTTCAAAATTTTCTAAAACTGCAAATATTTTCTCGCACTCTAACATCAATTGCTCTTGATCAAATCCGTCTACTTCAATTAATAAATGTGCTTGGTGATTATCGGCAACAGGAACTGAAGTTTCGCCCATAAATTCTTTTGTCCAAATTAAAGCATCCCGTTCCATAAATTCAAGTCCGCTTGGTGTAATTCCAGCTTGAAATATTGCAGCAACTGCCTCGCATGCTTTTTGAGCATCAAAAAATGGAACTAGCATTAATAAATCATGTGTTGGATGGGGAATTAATTTCAACACTATTTTTGTGATAATTGCAAGTGTTCCTTCAGAGCCTACCATTAATTGTGTTAAATTATAACCCGTTGCATTTTTTAAAACATTCGCGCCAGTCCAAATAACTTCACCGGTTGGCAATACAACTTCCAAGTTTAATACATAATCTTTTGTCACTCCATATTTTACAGCTTTAGGACCACCAGAATTTTCAGACACATTTCCACCGATAAAACAAGAACCTTTACTTGCTGGATCCGGTGGATAAAAAAGTCCTTTTTCCTTAACTGTATCTTGTAAAACTTGAGTAATTACACCAGGTTCGGTTATTACTTGGTGATTTTTTTCGTCAATTTTTAGAATTTTATTGAACTTTTCCATTGAAAGCAAAACACCTCCATGAATTGGCAGAGAACCTCCACTAAGTCCTGTGCGTGCACCTGCAGGTGTTACTGGAATTTTTTCTGCATGACAATAACGCATAATCTCAGATATTTCTGAGACACTGGTTGGCTTTAAAACTATTGCAGGCGGATAACTTAAATCTTCTGTTTCATCGTGCCCATATTCAACAAGCGTATCATAAAGAACAAATGCTTTTTCTTTTAAAAGAGTAGTGAGGTGTTCAATCTGATTGGAGTTAATGCTAATTTGCATTTTTTGTACTAGTTATTCTGTAAAAATAACAATTCGCTACGAATTGATGCAATTCAATCGAAAATTGTAATTTTAAGGCAAAATTAAAATTAGATGTCCAAGGAAGTTTATATTGTTGACGGAATTCGAACAGCAATTGGTAGTTTGGGTGGAACACTGGCCACAATGCGAGCAGATGATTTAGCTGCTTTTGCTATCAAAAGTTTAATCGATCGTCATCCTAATTTAGATCTTAATGCAATCGAAGATGTAATTCTTGGTTGTGCTAATCAAGCTGGTGAAGATAATCGAAATATAGCAAGAATGGCTGGATTGTTGGCCGGGCTTCCAGTTGAAGTCGCTGGCGAAACAGTGAACCGTTTGTGTGCATCTGGAATGGCAGCAACAATTAATGCTGCAAGAGCAATCAAAGATGGAGCTGGCGAATTGTACATTGCTGGTGGAGTTGAGCATATGACTCGTGGACCATGGGTGATTTCAAAAACTTCAACTGCATTTGGAAGAGATGCGCAAATGTATGATTCTGCCTTTGGTTGGCGGTTTATAAATCCCAAAATGGAAGACCTTTTTGGAGTTGATTCTATGGGAATAACAGCAGAAAATTTGGTGGAAAAATATGGTGTTGATAGAGAAGATCAAGATAAATTTGCTTGTTGGTCGCAAGAAAAAGTGGCAAAAGCACATGCAAATGGTTTTTTTGATGGCGAAATCGCTTCTTTAACTATTCCGCAAAAGAAAAAAGAATCAATTATATTTCAAAAAGATGAATTTGCTCGAGCAAATACAAGCTTAGAAAGTTTAGCAGGATTAAAACCAGCATTTAAAAAAGATGGATCTGTGACCGCAGGAAATTCTTCTGGTTTAAATGATGGTGCAGCCGCATTGTTGATTTCTTCTGGCGAAGGACTTATTAATCATAATTTAAAACCATTGGCAAGAATTGTTAGTGCTGCAGTTGCTGGTGTAGAGCCAAGTATTATGGGAATTGGACCGGTTTTGGCATCTCAAAAAGCACTAGAAAGAGCAGGTTTGACCCTAGCAGACATGGACATTTTAGAATTAAACGAAGCTTTTGCAGCACAAGTTTTAGCTTGCACTCGTGCGTTAGGAATTGCAGATAATGACCCACGGATTAATCCAAACGGAGGTGCTATTGCTCTAGGTCATCCACTTGGAATGTCGGGAACTCGTTTACTTTTGACAGCGGCAAGGCAACTTCAAGAAAGCTCAAAGCGTTATGCTCTTGTAACAATGTGTATCGGAGTTGGTCAAGGTTATGCTACGATACTAGAAAGAACTTAATTTTTAATGATATTCTAGAGGTGAAAAGACAGTTTTTAATTTTATTACTTTTAACTATTCTAATTTGTTCTTGTAAAAAGAAACAGACGACTTGGAATACCGATTGGTCTGCACCTATTATTTCAGATACAATTAGTCTTTCCAATTTATACAATGATTCAACTCTAGTTTCGAGTAATCAAACTACAATTGATTTAGATTTAAGTCGAACTATTTTAAATCTTGGTCTTTCTGACCTTGTCGGTTTTCCAGATACAACAATTAATCAAAGTTTTAATCTGAATTTTAGTTTAAGCAATGTCCCTGCTGGCTATACTTTTGCAAATACAATCGAAGAGCATTCCTTTGATTTGAATGACGTACAATTAAAAAAAGTAGATGTTTCCTCTGGCACTATAAAGCTGAAGGTTTTTAATTCTATTGCCACCAAAGTTTATTTTAAAATTATTTTACCTGGAATTACAAAAAATGGACTTGCTTTTGAGCAGATTTTTTTCGTTAATGCTGGCACAAATGCCCAACCAGGAAGCGCAGAGGAACTCTTAGATATATCTGGTTACTCATTTGATTTAAGAGGAGTAAATGGTTTAGGATATAATAAACTTCAATCACAATTAATCATTACCTCTGATCCAACTGGTCCATCAGTTGCAATATCTTCAAACAATGATTTTTCTTTTTCAGCTGAGTTGAGTGGTTTGAAATTTAGTTATGCAAAAGGGTATTTTGGAAATACTTTAATTTCTGAAACTGCAGAATTCCTTGTTCCCTATTTTAATTCCATCGTTGCGGGAAATTTGGATTTACCAAGTGCTAATTTAGATTTTGAAATTGAAAATGGGATGAAATTTGGGATAAAAGGAAAGATAGTGAGCGCTGAAAATACAAATTCTAGTGGAAATACTTCGCAATTGGTTTCCTCTAACTTGGGAAATGATTTTTTGATTTCTCCGGCAACAGGCGCTTGGAATAGTTTACAAACTTCAAGTCAACATTTGATTTTTTCTGCTACAAATAGCAACATTGAAAGTTATTTAGAAAATTTTGGGTCCTCCCACCAATTGGCATATCAATTACAGTTAAATCCTTGGGGAAATGTTTCAGGGGGAAATGATGAGATTTTTTCAAATAGTCGACTTAAAATCAAAATTAAATCACAAATTCCTTTAATAATTGGTGCTGATGGTTTAACACTTAGAGATACTTTTAACATAGACTTAAAGCAGAATTCTAATAAGACTCATGCAAAATCAGGACTAATAAGCTTAAGTGCAACGAATGCTTTTCCCTTAGCCTGCGAGCCGATTTTATATTTGCTCAATGAAAATGGGACTATTTTAAATACAATTAATGCAACAAGTCAAATTTATTCCAGCTTATTGGGTTCTTTAAATACTCAATCTGGTTTATTTGAAAAATCTTCTTTGCTTGAGTTTGTCTTAACAGAAGATATTGTAGAGAATCTTGATAAAATTAAAAAAATTGTTGTTCAAGCTAAATTTGATACACCAAACCCACTCACGGGATGGAATGAAGCACAATCTATTCCCTTTGGGGCTTTTTTAGCTGTAAAATTGAGATTAAAGTTAAATGCTGAAATTGTCTATTAATGAAATATATTTTTCTTTTTAATTTTCTTTTTGTCGTCTTTCTATTTAAGGCCCAACATTGGTGTCCGGTTCAACATGACACATTGATTAAAAGCAAAAATGAAATTATTTTTTCAGGTTGTGCAAATTATTCTTCAACGTCATTGAATAATTCTCTTACAAAAAAATTATTTTATGGTGGAGAAATCACAGAAGCTATTAAAGACAAAAGTTTTAAATTACATGGCGATTTAAATAGGTTTGGGACTGATATAAGTGCTGAAATTGAATATCGGAACTTTTCTGTCAATTTATTAAAGCACAAAAATTGGGGCTTTGTCGTAAAAGCAGGGTATTACTCTTTTCTTGCTGCACAATATTCAAAGGATTTATTCGGAGTGACTTTTTATGGAAATGATATGTACCAGGGGCAGCTTGCTTCCTTTTCAGGAACTAAAATCTCATCTTATTCTTTTGAGAAATTAGGCTTTGGTTGGCTAGATAAAAAATCTAAATCATCCGTTTGTTTAAATGTCTTTAATTTGACAAATACACTTTCTGCAAAAATTAATACTGGAGGAATATACCAATCAAATGAGGGAGATACGTTAATTGTTCCTTTTGATGGGGAAGCTAGTTTTATAAACTCAAAAAGTTTTTCTAATGGTTTGGGCTTAGGTCTCGATTTCGATATTCGTATTCCCATGACGTATAAATCAGATGAAGCAAATTATATCCAATTTCTAGGGCGCAATTTAGGGCTCGTTTCGCTAACTCAAGCACAAACAATCTATAGAGCTGATTCAGTTTATACTTTTACCGGATTTACTTTCGATCAATTACTAAACAATGGAGATATTCTTTCTTCGCCGGCCAATATCTTAGATTCTGTTGGTATTACAAAATCAGAAAAAAAATCTATTCTTTTTCTTCCGGGTTTTTTGCAAGTATCTAAATTAATAAATGAAAACTCGAAAAACCGCCTGCAAGAATTTTATGGCATACGAATGTATCTTTCTTCTATTTATACACCAATGTTATTCATTGGAGCAAACTATCGTCTTGGAAAGAATTTAAATATAGGATTAAATGGAAGTTATGGTGGTTTTACTTCTTATCGCTTAGGAATGTACTCTTCTTTAAAACTTCGAAATTGGAATCTTGCTTTAGCGAGTGAAAATTTGATAAGTAAAAATGGTGAATCTTTAATACTTCGAGTACAATGCGGATTTTAATAAGTTTTACAATTTTATGTGTTTCCTTGCTGAGCTATGGACAGAATAGTTTTTTTAAATTATATTCTGGGTCAGGTTACGACCGTGGTGAAGGAATTGTTCAGTTAGAAGATTCAAGTTATGTTGTTACAGGAAGTTCTAGTAGTTGGAGTGAAAGTTCACAAGCTTTCCTATTAAAAATTGATACGGTTGGAAATTATTTATGGAGTCAAAGTTATGGCGGTCCAGAATCAGAAGAAGGAAAAAGGGTTTTGTACAACGCTGATTTAGGATTCTATATCGCAGGGTTTTCAAATTCTTTTGGGTCAGGAGATTTTGATGCATATCTTGTAAAAACTGACCTTAACGGAAATAAATTATGGGAAAAAACCTACGGAAAACCAAGCAATTGGGAACGAATTAATGACGCAATTTGGACAAAAGACTCAACAATTTTAATGGTTGGAGAAGTTCAAGCTACAAATGGTGCAGCATCTGATATTCTTATTATTCATGCTGATAAAAATGGTGATACTTTGTGGACAAAAACCATTGGAAGCATTGGTGAAGATCGTGCCAATTCAATTATTAGTGTGCAGGATTCTCTGTTTATTATTGGTGGCGAAATGTTTATCCCTGACTCAAATCTTGTAAAAGGATTTATCTTAAAAATGAATGCCCAAGGAACTATTATTTGGGAAAATATGGTAAGTGATTTAGCTGGAAAATATGGTGTAAGCGATTTATCACTAGGACCTAATAAAATTTATGTTATCGGTTTTAGAGAGGTCAACCCTGAAAAATTTGATGACTATTCAAGTATATTTGACTTAGATGGTAATTTAATAAATCAATATACAAATGAAAATTTAGATCCAATAGTATCTACTTATTTTAGTGAAGTTTCATTTTTAACTAGTCAAAATAAAATTGTAATTGCCTATGGTAAAAAATTAAGTGGATTTGAAGAAGATTATTATGATATTTTCGTCGCAAATTTTGATGGAATTAGCCTTTATTATTTAAATGAGGCTCATGGTATTATTAATGAGGGATTAGACGAGGCTGGTCAGTTATTAGTAACAAATGATGGAGCATACGTAGTAGTCGGAACAAATTCTTCAACTGGGGATTTTGCAAATACAAGCAACGGAGGATCTCATATTTATGTGATGAAAGTTGGAGCTAATAATGATTTTCCAATAACATACAATGTCAGCACACTGAATCAGTTGGTTGAAATTGAAAGTCTTGGAAATACATTTCAAGCTAAAATTTCGCCAAATCCTTTTAATGAAGAAATTACTATTTCGTTATCTTCTGAAATTCCTATTCAGGGAATTATCTATAATGCTTTATTAGAAGAGGTTTTACAGTTTGATATTTTTGGTGAAACAACTATTGAAACTAGTAATTTAAGTCCAGGCGCTTATTTTGTGAAATTAGGAGATCGATTTTATCGAAAAATAATCAAGGTAAATTAATTCTTCTTTCTTCGATCTAACTCTTTGATTATCAAAGAAAGCTCCCTGCCTGTTTGTCCAGCTACTGAAGTATTTTCATCTGCTCGTCTCAATAAATAGGGCATCACTTCTTTTACAGGTCCAAAAGGAACATATTTTGCTACTTTAAAACCAGCATTTGATAAATTAAAAGAAATATGATCGCTCATACCAAGCAATTGGGCAAAGTAAAATTTGTCATTGTCCCTTGAAATTTGCTTTCTTTCTAATTCTTGGGTTAGCAATAATGAACTTTCTTCATTGTGTGTGCCTGCACAAAGCGCAAAAAGCATTTCATGTTCCAGGATGAATTTTAAAGCTGTATTGTACGCATCGTCACTTGCATTTTTATCTGGATAAATTGGGGAAGGATATCCTAGTTTTTGAGCGCGTTCTCTTTCTTTTTCCATATATGCGCCTCTCACTAATTTTATTCCATATTTTATTCCATGCTTTTTTGCGTTTTCAGAACAACTGGTAAGAAATTCTAAGCGGTCATGACGGTACATTTGTAATGTATTGTATACGATTGCTTTTTCAAGATTGTATTTTAGCATCATTTCCAGCGCCCAAGTGTCAATTATTGCTTGAATCCACGATTCTTCGGCATCAATGAAAACAGGAATCATTGAAGTATGAGCAGCAGCACAAATTCGCTCAATTCTATTCTTTATTCCTTCTAATTCAAGTATTTGTGATTCATTGAGAATGTAATTCTGATCAGAAGCCTTTTCTAATAGATTAATACTGCCAATTCCTGTCACTTTAAACACGGCAAAAGGAATATTTTTATTGTTTCTTCCTTCTTGAATTGTCTGAATAATTATTTCAACTGTATGCTCGAAATCTTCATCTGTCGTTTTTCCTTCAATAGAATAATCTAAAATTGTCCCAACTTTAAAAGTTGCTAATTCCTCCATTTTATTTCTGCAATCTTCAATGCTTTCTCCACCACAAAATTGTTTGAAAATGGTTGCTTTAACAATTTTACGAATAGGTAAACGCAAACTTAGAGCAAAATTAGTAGCTACTTTTCCAATTTTTACAATGATGGGAGACGAAACAATCTTAAACAACCAATATGCTCTTTTTAAATCAGGAGTAGATTTACTCTTAAAGGCAATCTCTGTATTTTCGAAGGATAACATGGCACAAAAGTAATTGCTTTTTTATTACGAAGTTGCGTTCAGAAAAGTTTAATTAATTTTGATGTCAAATCAGAAAATGAAAATTATAAAGGCTACTAATTATCAGGTAGAAATTGGTTCTATTCTTGAAAGTTCATTTTCCAATGTCTTATCTGCCTTCTCAGGGCATAAAATTATTATAATTGTTGATGAGAACACCCATGATAATTGCTTAGATTATTTAATTACTTCTTTCAACGAACTTGCGCGCGCAGAAATTGTTCTGCTGCCAACTGGCGAAAAAAATAAAGTCATGGAAGTATGTTTTCAAGTTTGGCAAGCACTCACAGAATACAATGTTTCTCGAAAAGATTTAATCATCAATCTAGGTGGCGGGTTGGTATCAGATATGGGAGGATTTATTGCCTCAGTTTACAAACGAGGATTAAAATTTATAAATGTTCCAACTTCACTTCTTGGAATGGTTGATGCGGCAATTGGGGGTAAAAATGGCATCGATTTAGAGGGGTATAAAAATCAATTGGGTACTTTCTCACATCCTTCACATATTTTTATCGATCCACTATTTTTAGCAACACTTCCCGGCGAAGAAATTTTTAATGGCTATGCTGAAATGCTAAAACATGCCCTAATTCAAGATAAGGATTTATGGTTGAAAATTCAAAAAATTCATTCTGAAAATGATTTAATTCAACTTGATGTTATCCATAGTTCTGTTTTGATAAAAACTAAGATTATAGACAAAGATCCATTAGAAGGAGGATTGCGAAAAATATTGAATTTTGGTCACACAATTGGTCATGCGCTTGAGGGCTACCAATTAAACAAAAGACAAATTTCTCATGGTCATGCAGTAGCTTTAGGAATGTGTGCAGAAGCACATATTTCTATGAAAAGAAAATTTATTTCTTTAGAAGAATTTAGGGATATTGAAGCAACAATTACAGCAAGTTTTCCGATGGTGTCAATTGAACTCGATGAGGTGCCAGAAATAATTTCCTTTATGTATCAAGACAAAAAAAATTATTCTGGAAAAATTTTATGTAGCTTACTAAAGGGAATTGGATCTGCCGTTTATGATATCGAGATAAATGAAGCTGAAATTGGAGAAGCCTTGCTTCATCTTAATCTGTTGGCTAATAACCCAAATTAAATTAGCGCCTTTATCTCTGTGATAATTCGATTTGCTAGTTTGTTTGCTGCTTCCTCATCGCTTGCTTCAGAATAAATTCGAATAATTGGCTCTGTATTACTTTTTCGTAGATGTACCCATTCTTTTTCGATGTAAATTTTTACACCATCTATTGTATCAACTTCTTTCTCAGCATATTTTAAAGCCATTTTCTCTAAAATTAAATCAACATCTATCTCTGGAGTTAATTCAATTTTATTTTTGGAAATAACATACTTTGGATAACTATCTCGCAAGGCAGTCATCGACTTTTTTTCTTTAGCAAGATGAGTAAGAAATAAGGCAATTCCAACCAAGGAATCACGCCCATAATGCAAATCTGGATAAATTATGCCGCCATTTCCCTCGCCACCAATTACGGCATTTACTTCTTTCATTTTAGCTACAACATTTACCTCTCCAACTGCAGCTGCAGCATATACTTGCCCTTTTTCTTCAGTGATATCTCGTAAAGCTCGAGTGGATGATAAATTTGAAACTGTTGCTCCTGGTGTTTGACTTAAAACATAATCAGCAACTGCAACTAAGGTATATTCTTCTCCAAACATAGAGCCATCTTCGCAGACAAATGCTAAGCGATCAACATCAGGGTCAACTGTAATTCCAATAGCAGCTTTTTGAACTTTCATCGCAAGCGACAAATCTTTCAGGTTTTCAGGTAAAGGCTCAGGATTGTGCGGAAAGTCTCCGTTTGGTTCGCAGTACATTTCAGTTATTTGTGAAACACCAAGCGCTTTTAGAAGAGCTGGGACAAAAATCCCACCAGTCGAATTTACGGCATCAACGACAATCTTAAAATTTGCTTCTTTAATAAGCTTTGAATCCACAAGAGGCAGCGCTAAAATTGCAGCAATGTGCTTCTGCATGTAGGAGTCATCATTTCTTATTGAACCTAAGTCGTCGACTTCTGCGAATTGAAAATCTTGATTTTTTGCTATTTCTAAGAGCATTTCGCCTTCCGCTCCAGAAATAAATTCTCCCTTTTCATTCAATAACTTTAGTGCATTCCATTGTTTTGGATTGTGACTTGCTGTCAGAATTATACCACCTTGTGCATTTTCCATGGGAACTGCAATTTCAACAGTTGGAGTTGTAGATAAACCTAAATTTACAACATCTATACCCAAGCCAATTAAGGTTGAGGATACAAGATCTGAGATCATTTGACCTGAAATACGTGCATCTCTTCCAATAACGACCTTCAATTTTTTTGAAGGGTTTTGTGTTTTTAGCCAGCTTCCATAAGCTGCAGCAAATAAAACTGCATCTAAGGGCGTAAGTCCTTCGCCGACCTTTCCACCAATTGTTCCTCGAATCCCAGAAATAGACTTTATTAATGTCATGGTTTCTTAATTAATGAAACGCTGCTTATTTGCAATCATTTTAAGACACGCAATTCCCGCTTCTGTACCTTTGTTGCCGTGAATGCCACCAGAACGATCAATCGATTGCTGAATGTTATTATCTGTCAACACGCAAAATGCTACAGGTTTATTGTATTTTAACATCACCTCCATAATTCCATTTGTAGTTCCAGAACATACATAATCAAAATGTTTTGTTTCTCCTTGAATAACCACGCCAATTGCAATTACACCATCTATTTTCTGTTCTTTAAAAAAATATTGAGCACCTAATGCAAGTTCAAAAGCTCCTGGAACGTATTGAATATGAATATTTTCTTTAGCAACACCATTTTCTTCTAAAGCTTTTTGAGCACCATCTAAGAGTTTAAATGTAATACTTTCATTCCACTCAGAAACAACAATGCCGATTTTAAAATCGGCACCATTAGGAACAAGTTCCTTATTATATTTTGAAAGATTTTTACTGGCTGTCGCCATTCCTATTTCTTTTTAATTGTACTTGTTCTTGCAATATATTTTTCAATTGTTTTTTGAGACCCGTAGGCAGGATAATCATCTAAAATACGCGTGTAATAAGTTGTTGCTGCTTCGTAATCTTTTATTTCTTCAGCACACAAACCTGCTTTTAAAAGATACATTGGAGTTGTAAACTCATTATCTTCTTCATCTGCAGCTTCTAAATATTTTTCCACTGCTGTGTCATATTTTTTTAACTCAGAATAGCAATCTCCTTGTAAACCAATTGAATAAATTCGAATATAGGTGTCATTCACATCAACACCCTCTAAGTTTTTAATAGCTTTTTGAAATTGTCCTTTTTCCATGTACTGACGAGCCAAAAGGAATTGACTTATTTCGCCACCTGACTTACCATCATATTTTTTTACGACAGGCTCTAGCGCTTTAATTGCTTGATTTGTTGAATCTTTCGCAATAAAATTCTGACCTACCCACCAACTATCGTTAGATTTTTCATTACTCGGCATCCATATAAACTGTCGGTATAAAAAATAAAGTAAAGCCAATAAAATTAAACCTCCAAGGGCATAACTTGCAATTTTAATTTTTTTATTTGAACTAAATTTAGATTTTATCTCCTCAAAACTTAAATTATCCATATTCTAATTATTTAGATGGCAAAAATAAGCTTTTTTTTTCTAATTTTCTATGTCCAAATGCTTAAGGTGTTAACTTTTACTAATTTGTTTTGTAAGTAAGAATTAATTAATCTGAAATTTGCAGTATTTTATAGTGAAACCTTTTGCAGTAAACAACTTTTCATAATGGGTTTTTATATGAAAAATCGCTTTAGTTTCCTCATCCATTTTAGCTGACAATTCACCATATAAATCCCATGTATTTTCAAGGCAAGTATATTTATTTTTCTCTATCTCATCTAGTGTAAATTCGAACAAGAGTTCGCTATCAGTCTTGAGGTGAATAAGTCCTCCGGGCTTTAATATCTGCTTATAACGCTCTATAAATAATGGAGATGTTAATCTTTTTTTTGGCTTTTTTCTTTGAGGATCTGAAAAAGTTAGCCAGATTTCATCCACTTCATTTTCCGCAAAATAATCTGTTATAAAATCAATTCTTGTTCTTAAAAAAGCAACATTTTTCATGTTCAATGCTAAAGCTTCTTTGGCTCCAATATAAATTCGATTTCCTTTTAAATCAAGTCCAATAAAATTGTTGTTTGGGTAATGTTTCCCTAATCCTAGCGAATATTCGCCTTTTCCACAGCCTAATTCTAATACAATTGGGTTATTGTTCTTAAAAAAGTTTTTTCGCCAAGATCCCTTCAGTGAAAAATCAACTTCAGGTTTTGCTTCAATTACATTTTCAAAAGATTTTATCGCCGCAAAGCGTCTTAATTTATCTTTCCCCACTACTTATTTTATTTAGAACACAAATTTAAGTATTGTGATTTAAATATCTAGTGAAGTTATTTTTAATAGTTTTTTAGTTTATCTTCCTGCTCTGCGAAGTCTATTTCTTCTGTGTCTTTTACTTTCACCTGGATGACATCCTTTTCTTCTTCTTGGCCATTTAAAGCAATTTTCATCAGAATTTGAATAATTGTAATACGCAAAAGGATTTTCTACTGATGAATTTTTAATAAGCTCTAATTCGCAACTTTTATTTTCATTAAAAAAGGCAAAGGAAATGTTTGACATTAAAATAAAAAAACCTGAAATAATTATAGGTTTTAAAAAAATAGCACAAAAAGTTTTTTTAGGAAAAAAAAGAATGAGTTTCATGACTTAAAAGTTTAAAAGGTTCGTACTTGATTAATAAAAATTTTCAGATAAGTTACAATTTAAAAGAGGATTTTATTTATAACTTTAAAGATGGACTTTTTTACTGTTTATGTAATAATTTTATAAAATAGTAAAAGCTTTAAATACTAATAATTCAGTTATACTACCATTATTTTCAAAATAGGCAGCGTTGCTATTGCAAACTACAATTCCATATATGAAATCAAATTCATTATTAGGATCTGTAAATTCAATTTCAAAATCTTTATCTGATTTTTTATTTTTAACTATAAAATTAGCTCGAATTAATTCGCCGCCATCAGATTTAAAAATACACACATTATGTGTAAAATCAAGTTTATATGAAAATGTAAGTGGTAAATCAACCGGTCGTTCCATATCAGGATGATTTAAAATCTCATATAGCGATCTATCATTTGATCCAACAGCATCTGATGTTTGAAATACAGTAATGGTAACTACTTGAGCATTATTTGAAAATGCTACTACTGCAAAAATTGCGGAAAGGAATAACTTTTTCATGGCTTAAATTTTTAATTAGTTAATTAAACTTTATAAAAGAATTATTAATGTACTATCCAACTGGTAAACTAATAAATGTTACTTTTTTTATGTTCTTAAATTATTTCAAATAATAGACTGATTCATTGCGAAGACCATATGGCAATTCCATTATTTTATCTGTATGTTGAACGGCATGATAGGATGCGGAAAATACGGCACTTTTGTTGTCTGCTGCTATTTCTATTTGTGACGTTATGGTGAAACTGCGATTCCAGCTAAGTAAAAGACACAATTTATGATCTGGCGATCCCATCCACGCATCTACAGCCATTTGAGCGAATCTTGCAATATTTTCAGGATGCAATTCGATATCATATTTAGATGCATCTCCAAATACAAGACAATTTTGAAAAATGCATTCACCATTTGAATATTTACGGACCGTATCAAATGGTCCATGTTGAAAATAATTTGCATCACAATTTTGGTCGGTTATTCTATAACTATACGATCTTATTGTTCCTGTATAAAATTTTATAACGGACGGCTTATTGTTTTCAATTCGAATTTGTTTAATAAGATTAAAAACGGCTGAATCTAATTTAATAGATCTAATTGTTTTTTGTGCATTTAAACTAAATGCAACTATACTAAAAATAATTACTAACTTTTTCATTGCTTAAATTTTTAATTAGTTAATTAAATTTTATAAAAGAACAAATAATATACTATCTAACTGGTAGACTAATAAATGTTACTTTTTTTATGTTCTTATTATACAATTACTTAATATATACTTCAAAAATATAAGTTGATTCCTGTTTGTTTTGTTTATAATAAAATCCAACAACTGTTGCTTTAGAATTAATCATCGTAAAAAATAATTCTGAACCAATAGACATTACATCAAACTGATAATCACAGAATTTTTCTTCTCTATTTTCAAATTGTTGGACAATATTAAAATCATTAAAGAATCCATAACATCCCCAGGTATCAATAATACTCGAGTTAGTTTCTACAGAATATTTTAAATCATTTGAAATTTCACTGCTTAACTTTAATGGTTTTTTACCATATTGTTTACGAAAGGCATTAAGTGATTTCAATAAATTTTGTTGCACTAATTTTTCATTTAATGGAATCGGGCTCGGATTCCACTTAATATGTTTATTAAGTGGAACAATCTCCCAAACTCCTCCTAAGCCAGCTAAGTTATCGTCTGTACCGTCTGTAAATTTTATAATATCAGAATAAAATGGATATTTTGTGCCAGGAATCATTGTTGTTTGTGATAACGATATTACTGCTACTACTGCAAAAATTGCGGAAAGGAATAAATTTTTCATGGCTTATTTTAAATCTACTGAATAATCCGGCCTGCCACATATCTCCATTTTTGTTCCATATGCTACAATTGTTAAATATTCATCGAACTCGTTTTTCTTAACTGTAATACAACGATAAAAATAGGAATCGTTTGTACGTAAATTATTATCAGTTTCTGCATCGATAATATATTGAAGTTGTTCTTTCCATACTACTTCATTAAAATATCTAACCGGATATACTTCTACACTTACAATATTAATTTTGAATTTTTTGGATATAGATTCAATATCAATGTTATTGTTATTGCCTGAAATTAAGTGATTAGAATAAAAGTCAACAGCGATTTTTAAATCGTCATGATTTTTAAATATATTTTTATTTAATTGTGATCTAGATTCATTTAATTCTTTAGTGATACTACTACTAATAAATGATTCTTTTTGACTAAAAGAATTGCTAATGAAACCTAATGCTAAAATAAATGCTAACTTTTTCATGGTTTAATTTTTAATTTACTGAATAATCCGGCCTGCCACATATCTCCATTTTTGTGCCATATCCTACAATTGTTAAATATTCATCGAACTTGTTTTTCTTAACTGTAATAAAACGATAAAAATAGGAGTCATTAGTACTTAAATTATTATCAGTTTCAGCATCGATAATATATTGAAGTTGTTCTTTCCATATTTCTCCCCCTAAATATCTAACCGGATAAACTTCTACACTTACAATATTAATTCTGAATTTTTTAGATATAGATTCTAGATCATTTTTATTACCTAAAATTAACTGATTAGTATAAAAGTCGGTAGCGATTTTTAAATATATTTTTTGGGTTTATTGAATATTTATGGTAAATTCTAAAAATTTGTAAATAAAATTTGTGCCATCTTCTAGACTGGAAAATATTACAGAATTATTATTTTTATCAATAGTAAAGATTGGCGTTAATTTTACATTTGAATCTAACTCACTTTCATCATCAATGACTATAGTAATAACGCCATTGTTTTCCGATTTACTTATAATATCACTACTAATATCTCTACCGTCTGATAAGCACTTAAAATTAAGTGTATTATTATCTAAATCGATTGAATAATACGAATTGACCTCTAAAGTAACTTTATTGATTAATACTTGGGTAACATGAATGTCAATTTGATGAGTAAATGTATTGACTCCATTTGCTAATACAACATTTAATTGTGATCTAGGTTCATTGAATTTTTTAATGATACTACTACTAATAAATAATTCTTTTTGACTAAAAGAATTGCTAATGAA
>RFPM01000101.1 GCA_009926125.1 Flavobacteriales bacterium
TATGCTAAACGAGCGGTTAATAAATTTGTCTGTGGACTTAAAACAAGCGTAAAAAATCCAGTAATGAAAGCTCCAGGATTTAAAGTTTTACATATTGCAGACTTAGATTACGAGACAAATTATTTAACATTTTCAGCTGTATTATTGGAATTGAAAAAATGGAGTGAAGAACATCCTAAGCATACACCAATATTTGTAAATATCGAAGCAAAGGGAACAAACCCCGGAGATGAATCCAAAGTGCTGAGATTCTTAGGATTTAAAAAATCAATTCCATTTAGTCCGGAAGCTTATAACGCGCTAGACAAGGAAATTTTTACCGTTTTAAATCGGGAAAATATCTATCAGCCAAAAGATTTATTAGGGGATTATACAAATATAAAAGAGCGACTTGGAAGTATAGGTTGGCCCTTAGTAAGTGAATGCTTAGGTAAAATTATTTTTATTTTAGAGGGAAATAATCAAGAGTTATATAATTCTGAAACACTTAATCGGCCTATGTTTGTATACAAAAATCCCGAAGATATAAATGCTGCTTTTGTGATTCAAAATGACCCAATAGGAAATGAAGCATACATAGAAGAATTAAGCAAAACTTATATCGTAAGAACTCGTTCAGATGCAGGGACAATAGAAGCCAGAAATAATGATTACAGACGCTTTAATGCAGCATTGAAAAGTAAAGCGCAAATTATTTCAAGCGATTACTATAAAAATGATAGCCGATTTGGTGATTTTCAAATAGTTCTACCAAAATAATAAAGCGATTAAAAGCTATTTATAATGGCTATTCAAGAAATCTTACCTACTAAATCAATTCTTAATAATTCTTCGTGTATAGATTTGATTTGACGTATAAACTCTAAAGATATATACACCAGGACTATAATCGCTTAAATTCACTCCCTCACCATTTGAAATGGAAGGGTTTTCAAAAACTAATTGACCTTGAGAATCATATACATTTAATCTACACTGATCATCTGAAAATAATGATATTACAACATTTCCATTTGTTGGATTTGGAAATATCGTGAACGCATTGGAAGATTCCTCAGCTATATCATTTGTCAATGACAAATTCAAAATTTCAAGAACACAATTATTTAGGTCTAAGAATTGATACGTCCCGGAAACAGTATATATTTGAGCGGTAAATACCCAAAAGAAAGAAGGAGTTGCATCAACATTTACAGTATTTGTATCAGGAGGTATAATCGTAAGGTTTAGCGATTGAGTAATACAATTTGTCGTTGTTCCTGTATAAACTCCAGATGTTGTGTAAGTCTGACCGTTATTTGACCAAGTATAAGTTCCACAAGTTGAAATTGATATTGTATTTGTAGAAGTTGGTGTGATCGTTAGGTTCAGAGATTCAGTAACACAATCTGTAGTTGTTCCTGTGTAAACGCCAGATGTTGTGTAAGTCTGACCATTATTTGCCCAAGTATATGTTCCACAAGCCGAAATTGAGGTTGTATTTGTAATGCCTGTTGTTGAAATTGTCAAATTCAAAAATTCAGTAACACAGTTTGTTGTTGTTCCTGTGTAAACTCCAGATGTTGTGTAAGTCTGACCGTTATTTGCCCAAGTATATGTTCCACAAGCTGTAATGGAAGTTGTATTTGTAGTGCTTGTTATAATTGTTAAATTCAAAACTTCAGTAATACAGTTTGTAGTAGTTCCGGTATAACTTCCGGATGTTGTGTAAGTTTGACCTGTTTCACCCCAGAAATAAGAAGAATCACAGACAATAATTGAAGTATTATTTATAGTACTTGGTGTAATTGTCAAATTCAAAGTTTCCGTAACACAGTTTATTGACGTGCCGGAGTAAACACCGCTTGCTGTATAGGTTTGACCATTATCAGACCAAGTGTAAGTTCCACAAGCTGTAATTGTTGTTGTATTGGTAGAACTTGGTGTAATAGTAAGATCAAGGAATTCAGTAATACAGTTTGTAGTTGTTCCTGTATAAACGCCAGATGCGGTGTAGGTTGTTCCATTCCATACATAAGAACCACAAGCTGAAATTGGTGTTGTATTTGTAGAACTTGGTGTTACAGTCAAGTTCAAGGTAGCAGTATTACATCCCGTAATTACAGTAAGTCCTGATTGGGCCGTTGTATACGTTTGTCCATTTGCTGGCCATGTATAAGAAGCTCCTGCACAAATTGATGTACTTACACTTCCTGTAGTTGTTAATGGTGTTACTGTCAAGTTCAAGGTAGCAGTATTACATCCTGAAACAAAATCATAAGATCCTGAAGCATTATACGTTTGTCCATTTGCTGGCCATACATAAGAATCTCCTGCACAAATTGATATAGTTACACTTCCTGTTGTTGTTGCAGGAGTTATTGTCAAGTCCAATGATTCAGTAACACAGTTTGTAGTTGTTCCTGTGTAAACGCCAGATGCGGTGTAGGTTTGACCATTATTTGCCCAAGTGTAAGTTCCACAAGCTGAAATTGGTGTTGTATTTGTAGAACTTGGTGTTA
>RFPM01000102.1 GCA_009926125.1 Flavobacteriales bacterium
TGGTAGAGCAAAAAATTTAGGTATTGAATTACATATTGGTGCTGTAAATACATTTTCTCCTGATCAGTTGTTTTTTGGTGCCTTGCTTCAATATCCAAATAAATTTGGAGTGATTTCAAATCTTGCAGGCATTATTCAAAAAATGAAAGAGTGCGCAATTCAAGTCGCTGTCGCTGCAGATATTCTTTCTTTGGTCGTATTAAAATCTCCCGGATCAATGGGAGCAGATGTTGTTTTAGGTTCCTCACAGCGTTTTGGAGTTCCAATGGGTTATGGCGGACCTCACGCTGCATTTTTTGCTGCAAAAGATGACTATAAAAGAAATATGCCTGGACGAATAATCGGGGTTTCAAAAGACATAGACGATAATTTAGCCTTGAGAATGGCGCTACAAACGCGTGAGCAACATATAAAACGCGATAAAGCAACTTCCAATATTTGCACTGCCCAAGCATTATTATCCGTAATGGCGAGTATGTATGCCATCTATCACGGTCCAGAAGGAATGAAAGAAATTGCTAAATATGTTCATTCTTTAGCAACAACAACTGCCGATGATTTAAAGAAAGCAGGACTTACTATTGCCTCTGATAATTTCTTTGACACAATATGGATTAAAGGTATTGACACTAAAACAATTCGAGCAAAAGCAGAGTCAGCAGGACTAAATTTTAATTATTTAAATGACACTGAATTGACAATTAGTTTTGGTGAACCTCACACATTAAATGATGTCAATACTATTCTATCTATTTTTAATGCTCCAAATTGCCCTGCACTTTCTACTTCAAGTTTAGCTTCAGATTTCTTGCGTTCAGATGCTGTTTTTTCTCATCCTGTTTTTAACAGTTATCATTCAGAATCTCGGATGATGCGTTATTTAAAAAGATTAGAAAATAAAGATTTATCTTTAGTTCATAGTATGATTCCACTTGGGTCTTGTACTATGAAATTAAATGCTGCGAGTGAGTTAATTCCAATTTCAAATCCTCAGTTTGCAAATATGCATCCATTTGCACCAATTGAACAAGCTGCAGGATACCATGAAATGTTTCGGCTCTTGGAAAAAGATCTATGCGCTTGCACTGGCTTTGCGGCAATGTCGCTTCAACCAAATTCTGGTGCTCAAGGCGAATATGCAGGATTAATGGTAATCAAAGCTTTCCATGAAGCAAATGGTGATTTTCAACGAAAAAAAATAATTATACCATCTTCTGCTCACGGAACTAATCCGGCCTCAGCAGTTATGGCAGGTTTTGAAGTAATCGTAACAAGTTGCGATGAAAATGGAAATATTGATATCGAAGAGTTGCGAACTGTTGCTCTTGAAAACACAGATATTCTAGCTGGATTAATGGTGACTTATCCTTCAACTCATGGCGTATTTGAAGAAGGAATCAGAGAAATAACGTCAATAATTCATGAAAACGGAGGTCAAGTTTACATGGATGGTGCAAATATGAATGCACAAGTTGGCCTAACAAATCCCGGAAATATTGGAGCAGATGTTTGTCATCTAAATCTTCATAAAACTTTTGCTATTCCTCATGGTGGTGGTGGACCTGGTATGGGACCAATTGGTGTAGCTGCACATTTAGCGCCTTTCTTACCAAGTAATCCACTAATTAAAGCTGGTGGAGAGAAAGCAATTCATGCAATTTCTGCAGCACCTTATGGCAGCGCCTCCATCTTATTGATTTCTTATGGCTATATAAAAATGCTGGGAGCTATTGGTTTACGCGAAGCAACGGAAAATGCGATCTTAAATGCAAATTATATCGCCGCTGGATTAAAAGGGCATTATGATATTCTCTACACCGGAAAAAATGGAACTGTAGCCCACGAAATGATTTTGGATTGTCGGGATTTTAAGCGAACTGCTGAGGTTGAAGTTGCAGATATTGCCAAGCGCTTAATTGATTTTAATTTCCATGCGCCAACTGTTTCTTTTCCTGTAGCTGGAACGCTGATGATTGAGCCAACAGAATCAGAGGACAAAGAAGAATTGGATCGTTTTATTATCGCAATGATTAAAATTCGGGAGGAAATTCGTGAAATTGAAAATGGTCACGCTGATAAAGAAAATAATCTTCTGAAAAATGCCCCGCATACAGCAGATTGCATTATTAATAAAAATTGGACTTATCCCTATTCGCCCCAAGAAGCTGTTTATCCCGTTCCGTATTTAAAAGAAAATAAATATTGGGTTCCTGTTCGTAGAGTGGACAATGCTTTTGGCGATAGAAATCTGATTTGCTCTTGCCCGAGTATTGAAAGTTACGCAACCCTAAAAGAATGAAATTAGATATTCTTGCTTTTGGTGCTCACCCAGATGATGTTGAAATTTCAGCTGGTGGAACGCTCTTGAAATATATTTCTGAAGGCAAGAAGATAGGAATCGTAGATTTAA
>RFPM01000103.1 GCA_009926125.1 Flavobacteriales bacterium
ATATTTTAGAAGGTTATAAAGTCGCTGATAAAATGAAAAAGCACGGTGCAGGAGGATCAACATTTTCAGATTGGTGGGCTTATAAATTTGAAGTAAATGACGCTATTCCCTACAATGCAAAATTAATGCAAGACCAAGGACTTGTTGTAGCGATTAATTCCGACGATGCAGAAATGGGAAGACGTTTGAATCAAGAAGCAGCAAAAAGCGTGAAATATGGCGGAATGAGTGAGGAAGAAGCATGGAAAATGGTGACTTTAAATCCTGCAAAATTATTACACCTTGACGATCGAATGGGAAGTATAAAAATTGGAAAAGATGCAGATTTAGTTTTGTGGACAGGGAATCCATTAAGTATCGAAAGCAAGGTTGAACTTACAATGATAGATGGTTTAATTCTATACAATAGAAACAATAATTTAGCCCTTGAAGAAAGAAATACGAAAGAAAGAGCTAGATTAATTAATAAAATGCTTGAATCAAATGAAAAGGGGGAAGAAACAAAACCTTTTATTAAGAAAGGAAGACGTCTCTATCATTGTGATACCCATGGAGAAGAAGGCGAAGAATCAGAAAATCAACATTAGAATTATGAAAAATAGACATATAATCGTATTATTTATATTGTGCCCATTCCTGCTATTTGGACAAGCAAAGAAAATACTATTTACCAATGGATATCTTCACGTGGGAAATGGACAAGTAATTGAAACTGCTCTTCTTGGTGTTGTTGATGGTAAAATTTCTTTGGTCAAAAATGTACTAACTAGCACATATAAAAAAGGAGATTGGGATACAATCATCGAGTTAAACGGGCAGCATATTTATCCTGCGTTTGTTGCGCCAAATTCCACTTTAGGTTTAACAGAAATTGATGCCGTTCGTGCCACGCGAGATTACGCTGATGTTGGCGAATACAATCCTCATGTTCGAACACAAATTGCTTTTAATTCAGAATCCCGGGTAATTGAAACCGTAAGAACAAATGGTGTACTAATTTCTCAAGCAACACCAAGAGGCGGAAGTATCTCTGGGACATCCTCAATAATGTCTTTGAGTGCTTGGAATTGGGAAGAGGCAACAATACTAAATAACGATGGAATTCATGTGAATTGGCCTGAATCAAACCAAGGAGGAGGACATTGGACAGAATCCGAACCAAAAACACGGAATGATAATTACGTTTCCCAAAAACAAAAATTAGAGGTTTTCTTTGAAATGGCAAGCGCTTATTCAAAAGGCAAAAAAGACTTTGATAGGGATATTAGATTAGATGCTATGAACGAGTGTTTTCTTGGAGAAAAAAGGGTGTATTTTCACGCAAATGAGTTACAGCAAATACTTGATATTATTGAATTTTCAAAGAAATACAATTTAAAGAAGCCCGTAATTGTCGGAGGATACGATGCTTACTTAGTTGGAAATCGACTTAAGGATTCAGGAATCCCAGTAATGTTAATGCGCGTTCACAGCTTGCCTGAGCACGAAGAAGATGCAGTTGATCTTCCCTATAGATTACCCGCTTTATTGCAGGCACAGGGAATACCATTTTGTATTCAAAATTCTGGAGATATGGAAGCCATGAATGCACGTAATTTACCCTTCCAAGCAGGAACAGCCATGGCTTATGGATTATCAGAAGAAGAAGCGATACGAGCAATTTCCTTGAGCACTTGTGAGATTCTTGGAATTGAAAAAAATTATGGATCCATAGAAGTTGGAAAATCTGCTACTTTATTTGTTTCTAAAGGTTCCGCATTAGATATGCGTACAAATCAAGTTACAACAATCTTGATGCAAGGAAAATTTGTTCCAGTCGACAACTTTCAAACAGATTTATATTTAAAATACAAGAAGAAATACGAGGATAAAGAATAGGGAATATCTTATGAACAGTCTAACCATGAATAGTTTGCGACTTTCCATAATCAAGCATTAAATCTGCCTCAAACTTTAAAAAATCATTCCAACGCTGTTCCACGTCTATTCCATCGCCATATTTTTTTGCAAAATGCAGAAATGTAGTATAATGTCGGGCTTCACTCTCCATTAGAGAACGGTAAAATATTTTTAAATCCTCATCTTCTAATTGTTCTGAAAGAATCTTAAATCGTTCACAACTTCTCGCCTCAATCATAGCAGCAAAAAGCATTTGATTAACAAAAAGTCCTTTTTTAGAACTATTTGTCTTATTTCGGCGAAGGAATAATGATAAATCATTCACATAGGGATCTTTTCTTTCGAAGCCCAATTTGAAACCACGCTCAATTAGCTTTTCGTGAACCATGTTAAAGTGCTGCATTT
>RFPM01000104.1 GCA_009926125.1 Flavobacteriales bacterium
TGCAGTTAGTAGGCGCAACAAGTGGACACATCCGCTGGCCTTTTTTAAAACAAGCCATTTTACAAGGTATTGTTTCAGCTCTTATTGGCTTAGCCCTTTTGTTAACTCTTTTTTATGCTTTAAACAACGTTTTGGAAACTTTTCAAATAACGTATTCACTATCAAGCTTCATCGTATTAATAACCGCTCAAATAGGGCTAGGAATTTTTATAACCTTAATTTCAACTTGGTTTGCTTTAAACAAGTATCTTCGCATGAAGTTAGATGATTTATATTAGTAGAAAATGAAAGATTCAATTAAACACTTTGGATTTAATCCTGAAAATTACAAGTTGCTGTTTATTGGTTTAGCAGTAAACATACTTGGTTATATATTAATGATTGGTGGCGGAGCAAAAAATCCTGGTGAGTTCAATGCCGATGAGCTTTTTAGCACAACACGCATAACAGTTGCTCCAATTCTAATTGTCCTTGGCTATGGAATCATTTTATATTCTGTAATGAAGAAAAGCAAAAACTCAGATGTAAAAGTTTCTGCTATTTCAGAAGATCCAAAAACAGAAGACAAGAACCCAAAGAAAAAATAAACAAGAAAGATGGACTTTCTTGAAGCTATCATTCTTGCTGTAATTGAAGGATTAACGGAGTTTTTGCCGGTTTCTTCAACTGCCCACATGATTTTTGCAAGTGCAATCAGCCATAATGAATCTGACGAATTTGTTAAAATGTTTCAAGTTTCTATTCAGTTTGGCGCAATTTTATCCGTTGTATTTCTTTTTTGGAAAAAGTTCTTCGATTTTAAAACGTATACGTTTTATTTAAAACTTGGCTTAGCTGTAATTCCTGCTTTAGTTCTTGGAAAGTTATTTGATGATAAGATTGAAGCGGTTTTAGAAAAACCTATTCCTATTGCAATCGTGCTTATTCTGGGAGGAATTATCCTACTTTTTATTGACCGGTTGTTTAAAAATCCAGTGATAAATAAGGAAGAAGAGGTTACGGTAAAAAAAGCAATTGTAATCGGATTTTGGCAATGCTTAGCTATGATGCCTGGAACAAGTCGCTCAGCAGCATCTATTATTGGTGGAATGCAACAAGGATTAACGCGAAAAATGGCGGCAGAATTTAGTTTTCTTTTAGCGGTTCCAACAATGCTAGCGGTTACGCTTTATTCCATTTTCTTAAAAGATTGGAATTATAAGGGCTTGGAACAAAAAGGATATGAAATGATTCTTTCAAGCAACCACAACCTCATCGTTTTTATTCTTGGAAATATAATTGCTTTTGTTGTTGCCGCTTTTGCTATTAAATTTTTTATTGGCTTTCTAGAAAAATATGGTTTCAAAATTTGGGGCTATTACCGCATAATTGTGGGCTTTGCCTTGTTACTTTATTTTTCTTTGTGATGGATTTTTTAACCGGGGAAATTCTTTTGGTTGATAAACCACTCAACTGGACTTCTTTTGATGTTGTTAATAAAATTCGCTGGAATCTCAAGCAAAAACTAAATGTTAAAAACATCAAAGTTGGGCACGCCGGAACACTTGATCCATTGGCAACTGGCTTATTAATTCTGTGTACAGGGAAAAATACCAAACTTATCGAGGGATTTACAGGAGCAGCAAAAACATACACCGGAAAATTTCTCCTTGGAAAAACAACCGCATCCTATGACTTGGAAACCCCTTATTCTGCAACATTCCCTACAGAACATATTACAGAAGAATTACTCGAAAAAGTTCGACTTTCATTTCTTGGGATCCAACTTCAAACCCCACCAATTTATTCCGCAAAACAAATAGATGGCAAAAGAGCTTATGATTATGCGAGGGAAGGAAAGGTAGTTGAAATGAAACAAAATCAAATTGAAATAGAATCATTTTCAATTGACACAAAAGATTTTCCGGAAATAAGCGTAGCAATAAAATGCTCAAAAGGAACGTATATTCGCTCCATTGCCTACGATTTCGGAAAAAAACTTGACAGTGGTGCAACATTGATCGAACTTCGCAGGACACATTCTGGAGATTTCTCTATAGAAAATGCAAAATCCGTGGACGATTGGATTAAAATCATAAGTGAGGCATAATAATTTATTGAGTATTCGCAATCGTACCAGTAAAATATTTTAATGTAAAAAATCAAGAATTCCTTCAAAGTGAGAACTATTTAGTGAATATTCGCGAACACCATTCGGCCTTTAATTTCATGGTTTTTGCTACTGAACTGAAACTGTTAATTTTTAAAATTTCTGGAAGAACATTTTTGAAAAATTTCAGTTTCAGAAAGGAGTAAAAATTG
>RFPM01000105.1 GCA_009926125.1 Flavobacteriales bacterium
CTAGGTTTAAAACCTTCGCTCCACTCAAAGTTATCCAGTAAAGTCCAGCTGAAATATCCCCCGATATTTACACCATCCTTTTTCGCTCGTAGAACTTCTTTTAAATAGCGTTGGTAGAAATCTATTCGCTTAGTATCATTAACTTTACCATTAACAACTTCATCTGGAAAAGCGCAACCGTTTTCTGTTACAAAGATTTTTTTGACTCCAGGATAAGCAGCAAATTGTTTTAAGATTTTATAAATTCCCTCTGGATAGACTTCCCAGCCCATTTCAGTTATCTCCATCGCACCTCGATTAACAGGCTTAATTTCTAATCCTTTCATGTATGGTATGAAGGCATTTTCTTTTACAACCTCACGCGTATAATTTTGAACTCCAATAAAGTCAAAGTCAAACTGTAATTTCTCAAGATCACCAGGTTGAATGTACTTGTTAAGTTTTCTCAAAATCGGTAAGCTTTCAGTTGGATATCCCATTCCCAAAGCGGGTTCAATAAACAAACGATTTAATAGCACATCCCAGCGGCTTGCTGCATTTCCATCACGTTCTTCGCTTTTAAATACATCCACATGAGAACATGAAAAAGTAGTTCCTATGTTAGCATTAGCTACATTTTTACGAATTATTCTTCCTCCCTCTGCCTGACACAAACAGACATGGTGAACAGTTGGCAAATAATTTTTTAACCCTTTTAATCCGGGAGCATGGTAACCAATTAGATAACCCAAAGCAGTAAATGCAGAAGGCTCATTAAATACCATCCAATTTTTTACTTTTTCACCATAGGTTTTTGTAAGCAAATTGGCATATTCAGAGAACCACACTACAGCATCTCGATTCTTCCATCCACCTTTATCTTGGAGTATTTGTGGTAAATCCCAGTGATATAAAGTAATCCATGGCTCTATTCCACGAGATAAGCAGGCATCAATCACTCGATGGTAAAAATCAAGTCCCGATTGATTTGGTGTTCCACTACCATTTGGTAAAATACGACTCCAAGCAATACTGAAGCGAAAAACAGTCATATTCAAGGACTTTAATAAGTCCAGATCTTCCTCATAACTGTGGTAAAAATCACAAGCAATATCGCCATTTTCACCTGTTTTAATGCTCCCTTTTTTATGCGAAAAAGTATCCCAAATAGAGGGTGATTTCCCATCAATATTGTGTGCCCCTTCAATTTGGTATGCTGCAGTAGCAACGCCCCATTTGAAATCTGTTCCAAAATCTAAACTTGAAAAATCTAATTTTTCAAGTTTATTGAACTGAGTAAAGGAATATTTAGGAGCAATAACTGCTGCTAAAGATGAAACAAAAAAGAGGCGTAAAACTTTTCGACGTTCCATTTTTAACTAAAAATTTATAGTGTAAATCTAAGAAATGAAACTTGATAGTAAATAAAAATTAGGTTTAACTTTCAATTAAAAAAGTAACTTAAAACGATGTAACAAATACTTTTATATAAGAATTTAATTTTTCAAGCTATAAAATTTCCATTATAGTGTTAGTATTCATTTACTAATTTGTAAACTGAGTTAATAAATTAGCTGCTTAGTTTTCGAACAATAGTTTAGCTTTATATTTGTGTAGTATTTTTTAAAATGTATAATTAAGAGAGGGTATCAGATTACCGGAACAACGCGAAGTCAGCAAAAAGAAGATGAAGTAAAAAGAACTATTGAAAAAGTGCTCGGTGTGGAGGCGCTCAAGTCACTAAAAGTTGTTCATTGTGATTTAAATAGTCCCGATAAATGGCAAGATGCAATGAAAGGATGCGATGCGATATTGCACGTCGCCTCTCCTTTTCCATTAGGAATTCCAAAACATGAAGATGATGTGATAATGCCAGCACGCAATGGTGTATTATTCAAATCTTAGTAGTGGGCATTTAGTAAGTGCTTACGCAAAAAGTAAGACGCTTGCTGAACAAGATATGTGGGTCTATGCAAAAGAAAATCCTGCCTTAAAAATAACAGTGATTAATCCAGGCTTTGTTTTGGGGCCTATTTTGAATAAGGAAATTGGTACGAGTGCAGATATTATCGTAAAGATGATGAAAGGAAAATTTCCAGGCACGCCAAAAATGGGTTTTCCAATAATCGATGTGAGGGATGTCGCTAAGGCTCATTTCAATGCCTTAGAAAACGAGATTTCCATTGGGCAACGATACGCCATTGTGAATGAATCCTTATGGATGAAAGAAGTTGCTCTTGCAGTACTCGAGGCTTGTCCTGAGTACAAAAACAAATTAAAGGCGAGAGAATTACCAAATTG
>RFPM01000106.1 GCA_009926125.1 Flavobacteriales bacterium
AAATAAATAAATAAATAAATAATAGTATGAATCACGTAAATTTAATTGGCAAGGTAAGTTCAGAGCCACAATATATTGAGCTTAAAACAGGGCGTAAAATCGCAACCTTCACGATGTCGACAAAAGAAATGTATTTAGATGCCGAAGGAAACACGAAAACACGAAATAACTGGCACCTACTAACCTGTTGGGGTCGCTGGATAAAAGTAATAGAAGAACTCGGTGAAGTCGGATCAGACTTAGCAGTTGAGGGAAAATTAGTGAGTCGATTTTATAACTCTAAAGGAGCGAGAAAAATTATTTCTGAGATTGAAGTAAACGATCTAATCATTTTATAAGACATTAATCTAACGAGGATCGATGTTGAATGGTAACTAAAATCATGATGCATCGGTCCCTCTACATATACAAACAAACAATTTTATTTTATGACAACAATTAGAAATTATGTAACCTTGGTCGGAAATATTGGATCAAATACACAAATCACAAACTTTGAAAACGGCAAATCTGTTGCAAGATTTAGTTTAGCAACACAAAAAACCACCCGAAAAAATGATGGAAACTACACAAACCTTGTGGAGTGGCACCGAATATTTGCTTGGGGAAACATGGCACAATTCATAGAAAAATATGGCGAAAAAGGGAAAAAAGTAGCAATCCATGGCCGTTTGGTTAATCGCTCATATTTAAACCCAGAAGGTAAAAAAAGAAATCTGACTGAAGTCGAAGTACGACAGATTATTGGGCTATAAACCTAAATTAATAAGTAAAGAAAGGCTATTGAAAAATAGCCTTTTTTAGTTTAAATTAAACCTTGTTTATAGATTTATATGCCTTTGTAAATGCTCTAAAATTAGGATTAAATAAATTCTCCTTATTGTATTGAAGTGGAAGTTCATCAGTAGTTTCAACTGAGCCTCCTAAAGCCTCAAGTATTGCTTGACCAGCTGCGATATCCCATTCCATAGTTGGTGCAAAACGGAAATAAACATCTGCTTTTCCCAATGCTAAATCAAAGAATTTCAATGCAGATCCTTTTTGTAAAAACCGAAATTCTAAATTTGATGTTTTCAATGTATTCATTAATTCATCTTGTGCTTTAGAGGAATGACGGCGAGAACCAATGATGACTAATGGATTATTTACTTTAAGAGAAGGTAGGATTTTTTTCCATGCCGTAGGATTCTCTAAATCCTCAAATTTTAGGATATAAACACCTGTTTTCTTTGAACCAAAAATCACTTCCTCATTAACTGGCGAGGCAATTAGACCAAAAATTGGTTTCCCCTTATTAATAAGTGCAATATTTACAGTAAACTCGCCATTTCGATTAACAAATTCTTTTGTGCCATCAAGCGGATCAATACACCACGATTCATCCCAAGAAATACGCTTGGAAAAAACTGCTGGACTCGATTCTTCTCCTGTTATTGGAATAGACAAGGGATCTAAAAAGGAGTGAATAATTCGTGTTGATTCTAAATCTGCTTTTGTTAAAGGTGAACCATCATCTTTTATATAGGTCTCAAAAGGACTAGAATAGATTTTCATTATTGCTTTTGAAGCTGCAATTGCAGCAGACAAAGCTGTAGAATACTTATCATTTAATAGAAGCACCTTAGATGTTCATTTCTGGAACGACATCTGGAACGACAAGGTCGCCATCAGTTTTCGAAATAATTTCCTCAACGCTAACGCCGGGAGCTCTTTCAAGCAGATAAAACTTTCCGTCTTTTATTTCCAATACAGCAAGTTCCGTAACAACTTTCTTTACACAATTTACACCAGTTAAAGGAAGGGTGCATTGTTTCAAAATTTTGGACTCGCCTGCTCTATTGCTGTGCATCATTGCAACAATAATATTATCAGCTGAAGCAACTAAATCCATTGCTCCGCCCATACCTTTTACCATTTTTCCTGGGATTTTCCAATTTGCAATATCGCCATTTTGAGAAACTTCCATTGCCCCAAGGACCGTAAGCTGTACATGCTGTCCACGAATCATTGCGAAAGAAGTGGCAGAATCAAAAAAAGAAGCTCCAGGAAGAGCTGTAATCGTTTGTTTTCCGGCATTAATTAAATCTGGATCTTCTTCACCCTCAAATGGAAATGGCCCCATTCCTAAAACACCATTTTCAGATTGAAATTCAACTTCTATTCCTTGAGG
>RFPM01000107.1 GCA_009926125.1 Flavobacteriales bacterium
ACTTTATCAACGTAACGATTTTCGAGTAAATCCAAAATATCTTCGAGCTTTTGGACATCTGCAGCCTTCTCTGTTTTATTTGAAAAACCATGGCTAAGTAGACCCCCAAAATAAAGTCCAAGTGCTAAAAAAAGAGACAACAGAAGGGGTAAAGTAAAATTTGATTTTGGGGCTTCAGACATTGGATATATTTTCTATATGATCTATTTTGATTCCGGCATCCGTTAAAAAATCTATGCCAGAAACATCTTTATATTTTTCTTTGAACACGACTCTTGTAATTCCAGATTGAAGAATTAGTTTACTGCATTCCTTGCAGGGAGAATGTGTTAAATAGAGCGTCGCATCTTTGCAATTATTCGTCGATTTAGCAACTTTTAAAATTGCATTTGCTTCAGCATGTAAAACATACCAATGTGTTTCGCCGGATTCATTTTCGCAGGTATTATCAAAGCCAGCAGGAGTTCCATTGTAGCCGTCAGAAATTATGATTGCATCTTTTACAATAATTGCTCCTACTTTTTTACGGACACATTGGGATAATTCTGCCCAACTTTCAGCTAATCTTAAATAGGCGCGATCGTATCTTGCTTGCTTACTTTGTTCTTTCATAGGTTACAAAAGTAAAGATTTGCTTTCATTCAAACGAAAAAGATTTTCAGCAATCGCATCTGCAAAAAGCAAGCCTAAAAAGCAAGCCTTTTTTAGTTAATAAAAAAACAGTTGAAGTCTCCAAAATCTCTCCTCCCAAAATATAATTATTAATGCATTTTTCCTCTTCTTCAGAAAAACCACCAAGTAAACTTATTTTTTCTTTAGAAACGCCCCATTTTGTTCTTAATCCTGTTAAAAAAAGTTCGTTCCATTGGTCTTCTATGCTGAGTAATTCCTCTTCATACCACGAATCATTTAAACCAACATTTTTATAATATTTTGTATTATTAGAAATATTCCATCTTCGGTATGTTCCATCAAATGAATGAGCTGAAGGACCAATGCCAAGAAATGGAACTCCTTTCCAATAATTTGAATTGTGTTTTGAATACTGTTCATCTCTTGCGAAATTTGAAATTTCATATTGCTCATATCCATTTAGCGCTAAGAATTCAATCATCTCCTCAAATTGTGTACTTTGAACTTCATCATTTACCGGAAGTATTTTTTTCTTTTTTACCTCTTGAAACAAGGCTGTTTTTGGTTCAATGGTAAGGCAGTAGGCAGAAATATGCGTAACATTTAGCGCAAGAACTGATTGTAAATGCTCCTTCCATTCCTTCGAACTTAAATTTGGAAGTCCATACATTATATCAACACTAATGTTCTTAAATCCGTATGATTGTGCAAGTTTAACAGACTTTATTCCCTCGGCTAGATTGTGAGAACGATTCATCCAAGTCAAATCACTTTCTTTAAACGATTGTAATCCAATTGATAAACGATTTATTCCTTGTTCTTTCCAGAGAATTAAATTCTCTATTGAAATATCTTCAGGATTTGCCTCTAGCGTTATCTCGACATTCTGCCCAAGAATAAAGTTGTTTTTGACCGTGTTAATAATAAGCTCTATCTCAGATTTTAAAAGCAAACTTGGAGTTCCGCCGCCAAAATAAATTGTTTGAATCTTTTCAGAAATTTCATTCTTCCTAAGAATTAGTTCTTGAGATATAGCTTTTATTACTGCTTCCCTATAAACCTCAAAAGAGGTGGAAAAATGAAAATCACAATAAGTGCAGCGCTGTTTACAAAAAGGAATGTGTGTGTATATTCCAGCCATTCCCTACTTGAAAATTATTGTTTAATAAAGCGCTCCAAAGCTGTTCTTCCGTTTGTTAAATCGACTTTTAACCAATAGGTGCCACTTACTAGAGAAGAAATTTTTAATTCATGGGACTCTAATAATGCAGGTTCGCTGTAAATTAATTTTCCATAAATATCAACAATGCTAATTTGCTTTGCTGAAGAAGGTAAATTAATAAACAGTAAATCATTTGCTGGATTTGGAAAAACATTCAATTCTTGGTTTTCACTTTCTACTAATCCTATAGCACTATTATTTTTAAAAACTATTCCAAGTTCTGCTCCAAAATTAGGGGTGCTAAGTGTATAAAAATTTATGTTGTTATGATTTGCCAAAGACAAGCTACCA
>RFPM01000108.1 GCA_009926125.1 Flavobacteriales bacterium
AAGTTGTATTATCTAAAAGAGGACTTGTAGGATCTGTCGGACCGGGAGTGTTATTTGTCCCATAAGTCCCTGCAAAACTTTCATTTCCTTGAAACCAAACTACCGTGCCATTGCTTGAAAGTAACTCCATATATGTTTCTGAAGAATAATCATCAGTTAGCAGCGTAACTTTGAGCAAATCTGAAGTTTGATTGATGGCTGTAACAAGAAATTGCGTATTCGTAGCATTATTAACTGATAATTCATCAACTCCATTGTTCACCTGAGAAACAGTAGCAGAAAAAGTGTGATTGCCAGTAAGTAATTGAACGGGTGGTAGGTTTATTACTTGCGTTTGAAATTGAGCTAAACTTCCATTCCAATTATAGTTTTGTGCAGTTCCCCCATCAATTGAATAGCTAATAACTGCAGTAGTTACTGTTTGACTGCCACCATTAGAAATAGTGACATTTGGAATATAATTAGAACCGCAAAGAGATGTTTGTATGAAAGTAGAATTACTTAATCCAGCATCAAGGGTGATTGTTGGGGCATTTGATGGATCATAGCCATCTATGAAACTTGCATTGGTGTTATTTGGGTCTAACCAGTATTTTAATTGTCCACTAGAAGTGCTTCCCGCAGGATTCCAAGAGACACTTACTTTCCCGTATTCATCTGATAATGCTGAAGCACCACATGCTGAAGCACCACCATGTAATTGGCCAATTATTCTATGATTTCCATTATATAAAGGAGACCCTGAAGACCCGGGCTCAGTTACGCCAAGATCCCAAGCCTGAATACCCCAATGACTATTTGCAGGACTTCCTCCAAAAGTTGTAGAAATTAATGCATTGTTTTCTATAGCAATTTTTTTAATATCTCCTGAAGGATGATGAATACAAACTGCTGATGGAGAAATTGTTTCAGTATTATCCCAACCAGAAAAGTAAGGAGTGTAAGCTGCTGGAACAGTGCCATTAACTAAGCCTCCTGTAATTTCTACCAAACAAAAGTCGGATGGTGTTCCTTGTGCTCTTAAAACAGCGCCTGACAATGATTGAAATGTAGGAGAAGTTGAAGGATTTATACAAGAAGTAGATTCCCATTGAAATCGGAAAATCCAAGTTGCAGGATTACTATAGCAATGATTAGCAGTTAAAACATAAGGTTTCCCATCGTTCAATGTATTATTTATTAAGGCCCCAGTACAAAAACCGTTACTCCCTGAAACAAGCATAACAACGCTATTTCGCTGTTGTGTCCAAGCAGCACCCTCGGGGCAATTAACATTAACATTACAGGCTCCAGAGTCACCAAAAGCTCTAAGTAAAAATTCATTTGGTGTTCGGTAGCCATGCGTAACCGTACAAATATTTACGTTGCCAATAGAATATCCTTTAGGTACAAAATATTCAACAATTGTCATTTCTCCAGGCACTAATTCTGTTCCCAGTTCACCATTATATAGATGAGATGCTGTAAATTTTCCTAGAATAAAATCTTTGCTTGGATTATAGACATACAATTCATTTCCTGTAGGAATAACCGTTTGAGAAAAAGTTAAATTGATTGTTAATGCATTTTTGCACACAACAACAAGTTGCCAAATTCTATCTCCATTTGGTAAATTAATCCAAGTTCCAGAATTTGAGATATTGAGGTTAGTATTATTATTAAATCCAAAGCGCCAAGGAGCAGTTCCCGAATTGTCAGTTAGCGAATCTTCAATCTTTAAAGCAGCTATATTCGGTTCATCAAAAACACGGTTATCGATTTTATTATAATCGATAACTTCTTTAAAAGTTTTAGGAAGCCCTCC
The DNA here is from genome assembly GCA_009926125.1 of Flavobacteriales bacterium. Classification (GTDB taxonomy): domain Bacteria; phylum Bacteroidota; class Bacteroidia; order Flavobacteriales_D; family Crocinitomicaceae; genus UBA952. The sequence goes on from RFPM01000108.1 coordinate 1,805, forward strand.
ATCACCTTGCTGAGAGAAAGTCACTATGCTTAAAAGTAAAAAAAACGGTAGTAAAAAAGACTTTGTCATTGTGTTACTTTAATTTTTATTTTGATACTCTTTTAATGCTACAACCCTTTGGAGCTGTAAAATTTGGTTTAACCTTTTTTCCATTTAAAACAGATTGAATGGCCTTGCTTAAATACTGCTCATCTTTCTTTCGTTTATTGTCCCAGATATTATCAATAGATCCGGCATAAATCAACTTATTATTTTTATCGAAGAAAAAAACATGCGGAGTTGTCTTTGCCTCCATTGCATTTGCCAATTCTGAATTCTCATCCATTAAATAAGGC
>RFPM01000109.1 GCA_009926125.1 Flavobacteriales bacterium
TTTGGTTACTTTGAATAATTAATGTTTCAACGGGAAATTGATTACCATTAGAAACTGTCCAAACTAAACCATCTGGAGAATCCGTTGTTAGAGTTACGTTTGACCCTTGGCAAAATGTAGTTGGGCCACTTGCATTAATTATTGGAGGTGATGGAACTGGAATAACAGTAATCATAATTGTTTCAGAATAACTTAGGCATCCATTATTTGATACTTGTAAACTATAATCTCCTGGATCTACGGCAGTGATTGACTGACTTATTTGTCCATTGCTCCAAATATTTCCATCTGGAGATGAAGAAGTTAAAACGACAGAATTTCCTGAACAAAATGTAGTTGGACCATCAACAGAAATTATTGGTGGCGGCGGTGTAATATTAACAGTTACAGGTATACTATTCGACGCTAACGAAGTACATCCATTTTCAGTGACGGTTACAAAATAGGTGCCGCTTGTAGTAACAATATTTGATTGTGAAGAAGAGCCATTGCTCCATAAATTACCATTTGGACTATTAGACAGTAATGTCAAACTACCTTCAGAACAAATTGTAGTTGAGCCACTTGCAGAGATTTCAGGCGTTGCAGGTGTTGAATTAACAATAACAGAAATTGGAAGAGAAAGAGAAGAACAACCATTAAAGTCTGTAACTGTAACGGTATAATTTCCGGAATTTGATACGGTTATTGAAGGATTTGTTTGGTTAGTTGACCAACTGTTACCCATTGAACTTGATGAATTTAATATAACAGAAGTACCACTACAGAAAGTTGTAGGGCCTGTTGCTGAAATTATTGGTGTTTGTGGTAAAGGATTAACAACTACACTAATTTGATTAGATGGTGGGGATGCACATCCATTATTTATTGTTATTGCAATGAAACTTCCAGATTGGTTAACTGTAATGGATGGTGTTGACGCATTATTAGACCATACAACATTTGATAAGTTAGCATTAAGTGTTACATTTCCACCTTGACAAATAGTAGTATTGCCAATTGCTGAAATAATCGGTGCTACTGGTATGGCAGTAACAGTTACAAAAAGTGGTGCTGATGTTGAAGAACAGTTACTGTTGCTAATGAATACTGTATAATTACCATTTGTAGTTGCATTATACACATTGGTTGTTGCGCTAGGAATTAGCAAACCATTATTATACCATTGATAATAATTACCGCTTTCAAGTATTGCATTTAATGTCACACTGTTGCCTTGACAAAAACTTGCAGGACCTGATGGCGTAACAGTAGTGTTAGGATTAGCTATTACATTAACTTGAATAGTATTTGAGGGCAGTGAAGTACATCCATTACTAGTAATTTGAGCACTATATGTTCCACTTGAAGATACTATTATCGTTTGTGTAGTTGTTGTGTTGGACCAAATTAAATTGCTTGATAAATTAGAGGAAAGTACAACTACCCCATTTTGACAAACCGTGGTGCTTCCTGAACTTGATATCACTGGAGGAGTTGGGAGAGGATTTACGATTACCTGAATAGGAGAAGAAACACTTGGGCAAACTTGCGGATTAGAAACTGTCAATGAATAGCTACCAGAGTTGTTAACTGAGATTGATTGGCTTACCGAACCATTTGACCAAAGATTGCCTGTTGCACTGGGTGATGTTAAAGTAACACTATTACCTGCACAGAAGGATGTAGGTCCGCTCGGTGTTATTGTAATTGGGTTACCTGAAGAAATTACAATAGAAATTGTTGAACTATTTGCAGCGCAAGCTCCTGATAAAGAAACAGCATAGTTGCCGTTAGAAATAACTATCAAAGAATCATTATTGTTTGTGATAGGTACTCCATTGTTGGTCCATTGATAGTTATAATTACCAGAAGGGGCAATTAAGATATTGGTTCCTCCTGAACAGAACACGCTATTGTTCTGAGCTAATGTAAAATTATTTAAATTGTTATAAATAAACGAATTGGAAAGTGTTGAATGTGAACTTGAAATTTCATTAATAAGGAAGCCATTTATATTAAGAATTGCTCCTACTGAATTTATAACATTAGTTGGAGAAATTGTATCCCAGAAATTTCCTGTTAGATTATCATTACTCGATGTAC
>RFPM01000110.1 GCA_009926125.1 Flavobacteriales bacterium
AGAGTTTTTTCTTCCTGGACTAGCAAAACCAATTGATTCAGCTGCGGAATGCCAATTAAATGAACTACTAGATGGGCCATTTGGATCAATACGTTCTAAAGAAACTCCGTCTGTATTGTCTAAAAGTTTAAAATGCCAAGAGTCTAAATAGGAAACCTGATCTATTACCTCAGAATTATAAATGATATAAACTGTACTAGAATCGTTATCATAACTTGGTAATTCAGCATAAAGAAATTTTCCTGGCACCGAAAAAGGATAGGTTTGTTTTACAAAAGAAGAGTCCTCTCCTAAAACTACAAAATCATTTGGTTGCAAAAGATAGTTACTCGAAATAGACTTAAAATTTGAGATAGAGTCATCGTCAAAATTTGCAAATTGCCATTCTTTTAGATTGATGACTTTATTAGAGTTATTGTATAATTCAACCCAATCTTGTCCGCCATTTTTTGGATTTTGTAAAATCTCATTGATGATTATATCGCCTTTCTGTGGTAGTTCCGGTAAAATAAATTCTCCATTCCTACCAATACTATTCAACCAGCAATCTGAGATAGGATTTATAGTGTAATTGTAAAGTTGAGAAGGCATAATATTCTCATTCAACTGAATTGTCATCATAGATGGATAAGCTCCTTGAATATATTTATTTTGTACTGTTAGACTTGGGTCAAAAGTAAGTGTGCAAAGTGCTAAAGATATTGAATCCATTCCTTCATTAAAATAGAATTCCAAATAATTTGGTGCCAAAGCAAGAACTAAATCTATTTCTGGTCCTTCCATATCAATTGAAACATCATATACAGAATTGATAAGTCCCGGAGTGCCACCTGAGCTTGAATTCGATGCAATCCAGTTGTCTTGGTCGGAGCAAGGATCATTTGGATTAATAAGTTCTAGAGAAAAGCCACCATCTCTTTTTATCTCATCTTGGTACCAATCATCTGTATAACTCAGTTTATCTAGGATTAGTCCAGTATTATTTTTCAAGACAACATCGTCACCGGCATTATTTAAACTTGGAAAAGAAGTTGTCCCAACTGCTGAACTTAATGTAAATAAAGGGACATTTGCTGTAGCTGTTAAGATTTTATATTCACCTGGAAGTAACCAAGCAGCACCAATGGTTCCTTCAGAAGAGGCGTCACCAATTTTCCAACCTTGAAGATTAAAAAACTTTGAGCTTTTATTATAAATCTCAACATATTCTATTTCTGGAAGCCCAATTACCGGTGTGGGATCAGCAAAAAATTCAGAGATGATAACATCCCCTTTTACAACAGAATCTGCAACTAAATATTGAAATTGAGCAATTTGATTGTTAGTAGCACTATTACCTGCTAAATCTGAAATTGAAGCTGCAAAAAGCGTATAGCTTACTCCATTTTGTAGCGGAGAAAGAGGAGTAATATGAACCAAAGCGGGATTTATTAAATCAATTCCTGCTGTTGCTGCACTCTGAAATGGAAGAATATCATAATTATTTGTATTCTCAGCACTTAAGCTTGTAACTGCTTCATTGAATAGCACATCTATTTGAAGTGCTGAAATTGCAGTTGCACTTACTAATACTGGGGGACTTAAGTCAACTATTTCATTTCCAACATAAATATTATCGTAATAAAATTTATTAGCATTACTTGAAGTATAAACGCACAGCATTCCAAAATGGGTCCCAACTAAATTAGAAGCATCATTTCCACTTGCAATCAATGAATAACTATTTCCTCCCGTAAAATCTGTATGAATTGACCACAATCCAGATGAAGAACGAATTACCTTAACAGAAACAGCAAAGCTATTTGCAATTTGAGCATCTGGTCCTGCACAAATTTGAGTTGAAATGCCGTTCATCATTTTAAACAAGCGAATTGCATCTAATGCAAGAGCCTCACCGAATTGTAGATAATAGCCATTTTGAACCAAGGTTAAATTCGAGTTATCAGCACTTAAAAAAACCCTTCCATAATTACTAGAAGAAGGTGAAAAAGATTGCTTTACCCAACAT
>RFPM01000012.1 GCA_009926125.1 Flavobacteriales bacterium
CCAACTGAATTCAGTTGGCTTTTTTTTAAACTAATTTTTTCTTAGTTTGCTTTCTTAGAACAACATGCTTTCTTTTCAGATGAAGCACATCCTTTCTCAGTTGTAGCGCAACCTTTTTTCTTTTTCTTTTTCTTCTTGTCGTCAAATTTCTTAACAACTTCAGTTCCTGTAACAGCTGCATAAGCTGTTGTTGCCATCGAACCAATAAAAGTGGTAAGGGCTAATGCTAAAAATAGATTTTTCATAGTGTTTTTTTTTACGAAGTTAATGAACAATAATGAGAAGTAATAATATAATTAAATTTTTTATTTTTAAAATAGCTTGAGGCTTAAAAGTAGCTAATTAAAAATCAATCAAAACTCCCCAAACGTGTTAATTTCGCCTTAACTTTATCTCCAATTTTAACATCAATTTTCGTCCCCAATGGTAAAAAAATATCGATTCTTGACCCAAATTTAATAAAGCCAAACTCCTCTCCTTGCTTTGCTTTATCATCAATTTCTGTATAATAACATATTCTTCGAGCTACAGCTCCAGCAATTTGCCGAAAAAGAATTTCTACTCCATTTTTATGTTCAACGACAATCGTTGTTCGTTCATTTTCCGTACTGCTTTTCGGATGCCACGCAACTAAAAATAAGCCTGGATGGTATTTTACATATTTTGTAATTCCACTGATTGGGAAATAATTTGCGTGAACATTTAAGGGTGACATAAAAATTGAAATTTGAATGCGCTTTCCTTTGAAATATTCAGTCTCCTCGGTTTCTTCAATAACCACAACTTTTCCGTCTGCTGGACAAACAATATCCATTTCGCTAAATTCACATTTACGATGTGGAATCCTAAAGAATTGAACAATTAAGTAAAGAAATAAAAGAAGTACTAATTGAATTATGATATAAAAAATAAATTTCTCATTACTGTATAAAAACCAAAAATTTAAAAATCGAGTATTCCTCCATGACCAGGTAAAATTGTACCAGAATCTTTAATGTTTAAGCTTCTTTTAAAAAGAGATTCTAACAAGTCGCCATAAATAGAACAAGGAGCAATAATTAAAGCGGATACCATCCAAAATAATTCATCCCCTTTGTTGATATATGCACCAATTAGATAGCCTAAAATAAGTGTAAATACAATTCCTCCAAGCGCACCTTCCCAAGTTTTATTTGGTGAAATTCGTTCGAACAACTTTCTTTTTCCAAGTACGCGACCTATGCAATAGGCAAAACAATCATTTGTCCAAATAAGTAAAAACATTCCAACAATTAAAGGCAAATAAGATGTATTTCTCAAATTTAAATCAATTGTCAAATAAAAAGGAATAACAATATAAATAATCCCAAAGACAAGAACAGAGATATTAATAATAGGGTTTTCTTGTTTTTTCCATAATTCATTAAGAATTAAACTAAAAAATAAGGGGAAAATGATGGTAATGGAAATAATAGGCAAAATCTCTAAACTTACACCAACCAATAAACAGAAAATAAATACTCCAATAAAGACACCAATTTCTTTACTGATTTTCACAATAGGATGCTGATCAAACAAACGGTAGTATTCAATTAATCCAAGCAGCATGAAAAGTGAAAATATAGAAATTTGAGTGTATGGTCCATAAAAAATAGAACCAAGAACAACTATTCCAAATAATAATCCTGTGATACTTCGTTTGGCTAGATTACTCATTGATGTTATCAATCAATTTTAGTGCTTCGGTTTTAAAATCCGAAGTTACATATATTTCATAACTTCCAAAATTATTGAAAGATGAATCCATTGTATTTCTAAATTGAAAGGGAATTTCAAGCTCTGTTAGGGATGACTTAATTTGTTCAAAGATGAAAAAGTTAGTTGTGTCCAGCACCCGGATTAATTCCATAATTGAGATTTTTAAGCTTTTCCTTTAGGAATACTATCTTTTTTCTCGTTGTTAGTCAGAGTTTTTGCAGATTTTACTGGAGTTTTCCGTTGCTTTTTTTCTTTTATCGGAGTTTCCTTTACTTCAACTAACTCGGCAATTTCCCATTCCCGTTTCCCAAAAATAATTTCTAGATCCTCTTTAAAAATAACTTCTGTTTCTAAAAGTTTTTCTGCAAGTGCACTTAACTTATCTTTGTTGTCAGCAAGTATTTTAAAAGCTCTTTTATACTGAAATTCAATCATTTTGCTTGCTTCTTCATCAATCACCCTCGCCAAATCATCAGAATATGGTTTTGTAAATGAATCGCGACCTTGAGAATCATAGAAAGAAACATTTCCAATTCGCTCATTTAAGCCATAAATTGAAACCATTGCATAAGCTTGTTTGGTAACTTTCTCTAAATCACTTAATGCACCTGTGCTAATTCTCCCAAAAATTAATTGTTCTGCTGCTCTGCCTCCCAATGCTGAACACATTTCGTCTAAAATTTGCTCTGTGGTTGTAATACTTCTTTCTTCAGGTAAATACCATGCTGCACCCAATGATTGCCCACGTGGCACTATTGTAACTTTCACCAATGGATGCGCATATTCCAATAACCATGAAATAGTTGCATGTCCAGCTTCATGATAAGCAATTGTTTTTTTCTCATCTTTTGTGATGATTTTATTTTTCTTCTCTAATCCACCAATAATTCTATCTACAGCATCTAAAAAATCTTGTTTTTCAACTTGTTTCTTATTTTTTCTTGCAGCAATTAATGCCGCTTCGTTACACATGTTTGCAATATCTGCTCCAGAAAATCCAGGTGTCTGCTTAGCAAGAAAATCTACAACAATGTCTTTCCCTAATTTCAAGGGTTTTAAGTGTACTTGAAAAATCTCTTTTCGCTCATTTAAATCTGGCATGTCAACATAAATTTGTCGGTCAAAACGGCCAGCGCGCATAAGAGCACTATCCAAGACATCTGATCTATTTGTTGCTGCTAATATTATAACTCCAGAATTTGTTCCAAAACCGTCCATTTCTGTGAGCAATTGATTTAAGGTATTTTCACGTTCATCATTAGAATTAAATCCGTTGTTTTTACCTCTAGCTCTTCCGATGGCATCTATTTCATCAATAAAAATAATCGCAGGTGCTTTTTCTTTTGCTTGCTTGAATAAATCCCTAACACGTGACGCACCAACACCAACAAACATTTCTACAAAATCTGATCCTGAAAGAGAGAAAAATGGAACTTTTGCTTCCCCTGCAACAGCTTTAGCAAGCAAGGTTTTTCCTGTCCCTGGAGGTCCAACAAGTAATGCTCCCTTTGGAATTTTCGCTCCTAATTCCGTATATTTTTTTGGATTTTTTAAAAACTCTACAATTTCTACAATTTCTTCTTTTGCGCCAGCTAATCCTGCTACATCAGCAAAAGTGATATTTGTGGATTTTCCCTTGTCATACACTTGTGCACGTGATTTACCAATATTAAATATCTGGCTTCCGCCACCACCGCCACCACCGCCTGACATGCGACGCATTACAAAAATCCAAATGATAATGATTAATGCAAAAGGCAGAATATAACTGAGAATTTGCCCTAAATAATTTACTTCATTGACATTTTGGAAATTTCGGTATCCTTTTTCTTTAAGTTCTTCTTCAAAATTTGCATGGCTTCCGATATTTTCTAATTCAAATTTTATTTCTTTGTTTTTAACAGGTCCATTTTTAGAAAGCGCTTTTTTAATTTCAACTAGTTCTCCTTTTTTTGCTTGCTTGACAAGAGCTTTTCCTTTGGCGGTTAAATAAAAATCAGCCTTTACTTGATTAATAATCCGTACATTTCTAACACCTTTGTTTTCAACTAAATTAAAAAATGTTTCTCTTGATTTGATAGTGGCAACTGAATCAGAACTTACGTATAACTGAAATGCTATTAATGCAAATCCTAAAGCTGCATAGATCCAATAAATTGAAAATGGACTTTTCTTTTTCTCTTTTGACATAAATAATTAATCTAAATTTTTAATATCTGTTCGTATTGCATCTGCCCATAATTCTTCAAGCTGAAAGAATGAGCGAGCATCCTTGTAAAAAATATGGCCTACAACATTAATATAATCGAGTAAAACCCACTCACTATTGTTTTTTCCCTCTATATGCCAAGGTTTTTCTTGAAGTATTTTGCGAGAATGACGTGTAACAGCATTGGAAATACCATCTACATGCGTATTTGAATTGCCACTACAAATAACGAAAAAATCACAAACTGCGCTAGTTAAGTGTCTTAAATCAAGGATTACAATATCTTTGGCTTTATTTTCTTGCATCCCCTCTACTATGGTTTGACAAAGTATTTCTGATTCGCTGCTTTTTTTTGCTTTTGGCATTTTAATTCTTCTTTATTTACAAATCTAACTGATAAATTTTAATTTTGACCTCGTCTTAAAAACAAAACTCATTTAGAATGCTTTTCGGAAAAGAAATAATCCATTTATCGGATGTTGATTCTACTAACAATTTTGCTGCCAAGTTGTTTTCAGACAAGCTTTGTCAAAATGGTTCGGTAATAATGTCAGACTGTCAAACAAATGGAAAAGGACAAAGAGGGACTATTTGGCAATCTGAAAATGGTAAAAATCTTCTTTGCACCTTTGTTTATAGCCCCGACAATCTGTCAGTAGAATTCCAAACTCAAATTAATTGGGCAACTAGTTTGGCTGTGCTTAAAACCTTAGGAAAATTTGGGCTTACTGCAAAAATAAAATGGCCAAATGATTTATTAGTAAACGAAACAAAAATTTGTGGAATATTAATAGAAAATCAAGTAAGCGGCAATTTTCTTTCTACTTCATTTATAGGAATAGGACTAAATATTAATCAACAGAATTTTTTTGACTTCTCAGCAACAAGTATTCGAAACGAATCTGGAAATACATTTCTTATACGAGAAATTTTAGATGGCTTAATTAAAGAAATGAACCACTATTTTTTACTTTTAAATTCAACTAATTTAGAATTGAAAAAAGAGTATTTATCTAGTTTGTATCGTTTTAAAGAAAAAAGTTTTTTCAAAGCAGAAAATGAGGTTTTTGATGGTACAATTATTGATGTTTCTTCAGCTGGCTTGTTAGTAATAGAAAAAAATGGAAAGCCCTTTGAGTTTGGACTTAAAACAATTAAGTATTGTTAAAATGCTCTTCTAGCTTATGCGACATAAAGTTAAAAAGTGCTTGAAGTGGTTTTTCTACCATCATTTTTAGAAATGAATTAACTTCACCATCAAATTCAATGAAGCCCTCTGTAATATGCCCTTTATCCTCAATATTTACAGTAAGTTTAAATGGAAAAGGTGACTTCTCTCCTGACTTTAAGAAAATTTTTGTGGCTTCTGAACCATTTTGAATAAGAGAAATAACAATTGCACCCTGAACTTTAAACGAACATTGATTTTCATCGGATATAAAATCAGAAATTTTATCGTGAGGCAAAATAAGCTCAAGATTTCTCGCATCAGATAAAAAGGTATGAACATCCTCTATAGATGCTGAAATTGCTACTTTATCACTTTTTAAGTCCATTATTACTTTTCTTGCATCCAAATTGAGGGATTTTCTCTCCAGCTTTGAAGCTGTACTAAATCATCTTGAGATATGTAATTTGAGTTGAGAGCTTGTTCAATTAATACAGCATAATCTGTTAATGTTAAAATTGGGCATTCTGCTTTACTAAAATTTTCCTCAGCAAGTTTGAACCCGTAAGTAAAGATTGCAGCAAGACCTTTCACATCTAATCCTCCATCTCTAAGTGCATTAACAGCTTTTATACTACTTCCTCCAGTAGAAATCAAATCTTCAATTAAAATAACACGTTGGCCTTTTTGAAATGAACCTTCAATTGTATTTCCCATTCCGTGGTCTTTCGCAGCGCTTCTAACATAAATAAAGGGCAAGCCTAATTCCTGAGCCACTAAAACTCCTTGAGGAACACCACCTGTCGCAACACCAGCTATTACATCAGGTTTGCCAAATCTTAAAATGATGTTTTCGCAAAATGCTTGTCTTATGTGGGTTCTTACTCCGGGATGAGACAATGTTACTCGGTTATCACAATAAATGGGTGATTTCCATCCTGAAGCCCAACTAAACGGGTTTTTGGGTTGAAGTTTTACAGCTTTTACTTGAAGAAGAAGTTCTGCCACTTTTAAAGCTGTCTCTTTGTTTTCAATCATGCTGTAAAAATAGGAAGTATTTATTGATCAATGACTAATTTACTTTATCAATCTCAATTTCTTTTAATTCAGATAAAGCTATTCTATTTTTATTGTTTAAAATAAGCCCTATTTTACTATCTTTGCAAGCAGAAAAATAATTATGGAAACCCCGAAAACGTACGACTCAAGCAAAGCGGAAGAAAGATGGTATAAGCATTGGATCGACAAAAATTACTTTCATTCAACTCCAGATGAAAGAGAGCCGTATACGATTGTTATTCCTCCTCCAAATGTAACGGGAGTTTTACACATGGGTCATATGTTAAACAATACGATTCAGGATGTATTAGTTCGTCGTGCGAGAATGTTAGGTAAAAATGCTTGCTGGGTCCCTGGAACAGATCACGCGTCAATTGCCACAGAAGCAAAAGTGGTTCAGAAGCTTAAGCAAGAAGGCATTTCTAAAAGTGATTTGACACGCGAAGAGTTTTTAAGTCACGCATTTGAGTGGAAAGAAAAACATGGTGGAATTATTCTTGAACAACTAAAGAAATTAGGCGCTTCATGCGATTGGGAACGCACACATTTTACAATGGATAAAGAGTATTCTGAATCTGTTGAAAATGTATTTATTGATTTATTTCAAAAAGGAAAAATATACCGTGGTGTTCGAATGGTTAATTGGGATCCCGAGGCACTAACTGCAGTTTCTGATGAGGAAGTGATTTACAAAGAAGTTAATTCACGCTTGTTTTATCTTAGGTATAAAGTCAAAGATAGTGTAGATGAATGGCTTACCATTGCTACAACTCGTCCTGAAACAATACTAGGTGATACTGGAATTTGTGTGAATCCGAATGATCAACGTTACAAACATTTACATGGCAAGATGGTTATCGTTCCTTTAATCAATCGAGAAATTCCAGTTGTTGCAGATGATTATGTTGATATTGAATTTGGAACGGGCTGCTTAAAAATAACTCCTGCACATGACATAAATGATTATGAAATTGGAAAGAAATTCAATATGGAAATTATTGATGTTTTCAATGAAAATGGAACCTTGAATAGTTACGGTTTGCATTATGAAGGGATTGACCGTTTTGAGGTTAGAAAGCTTATTGAGAAAGAATTACACGATAAAGGTTATTTGGTAAAAACAGAGGATTATATCAATAAAGTTGGTTTTTCTGAGCGTACAAATGCCGTTATTGAACCCAAATTATCATTGCAATGGTTCTTAGATATGAAAGAATTGTCGAAGCCAGCCTTGGAAAATGTAATGAATGGAAATATTCAGTTTCATCCTGAAAAGTTTAAAAATACGTACCGCCATTGGATGGAAATTGTTAAGGATTGGTGTATTTCTCGTCAACTTTGGTGGGGACATAGAATTCCTGCATGGTATTTTGGAATGGGACTAAATGATTTTGTTGTTGCAAAAACTGCTTCTGAAGCAGCACAATTAGCAAGCGAAAAAGCAGGAAAATTAATTTCTGAAAATCAAGTTAGACAAGATGAAGATGTTTTAGATACTTGGTTCTCAAGTTGGCTTTGGCCGATTTCTGTTTTTAATGGACTAACACAACCAAAAAACCCCGAAATAAACTATTATTATCCAACAAATGATTTGGTTACTGCTCCAGAAATAATATTTTTTTGGGTAGGGAGAATGATAATTGCAGGGTATGAATATATGGGTGCTTTGCCCTTTAAAAATGTATATTTTACGGGAATTGTACGCGATAAATTAGGCCGTAAAATGTCGAAATCTTTGGGGAATTCTCCGGATCCTCTTGATTTAATTCAACAGTTTGGTGCTGACGGCGTAAGAGTTGGCGTTTTGATTTCTTCCCCGGCTGGAAATGATTTACCTTTTGATAGCTCTCAATGCGAACAAGGTAGAAATTTTACGAATAAAGTTTGGAACGCTTATCGCTTGGTTTCTTCATGGGAAGTTCGCGAAATAGAACAACCTCAATCTTCAATAATAGCCATCTCATGGTTTGAAAATCGCTTTCAAAAAATCCTTGTAGAAATTAATGATTTATTCGATAAATTTAAAATTTCTGAGGCTTTAATGTCAATTTATAAGTTGGTGTGGGATGATTTTTGTTCGTGGTATCTTGAAATGATTAAACCTGGTTACGAACAGCCAATTGATGCAAAAACGATTTCAAGCACAAAGAAATTTTTTGAAGAATTACTAAAATTAATGCAGCCTTTTACACCTTTTGTTGCAGAAGAATTATGGCATTTACTTGAAAAAAGAAGTGATGGAGAAGATATTATTCTTGCTCAATGGCCAAGTGTGAAATCATTTAATCAGATAGCTTTAACAAATTTTGATAAGGCTGTGGAGGTAATTACTCAAATCAGAAATATTCGCAAGAAAAATAACATTGCAACTAAAGTTAAATTAGAACTTTACATCTGTAAATCTAAAGATGCCATAACAGAATTTGATCCAGTTATTATTAAAATGGGTAATTTATCTTGTTTGGAATACCAGGTTGAAAAAATCCCAAATGCAAATTCATTTATCGTCTCTGGAAATGAATATTTTATTCCTTTTGATCAAAGTATTAACATTGCTGATGAAATTGAAAAAATAAAAGAAACATTAGAATACACGCGTGGATTCTTGAAAAGTGTTCAAGGAAAATTGCAAAATGAGCGTTTCATTGCCAGTGCTCCAGAAAATATAGTGGCGAGTGAAAAAGTAAAGGAGGCAGATGCACTAAATAAAATAAATTTATTACAGGAGAAGTTAAATTCTTTAGTTCAGTAGAAAGAAGGTTTATTAAAAATCATTTTTCTGTTGAGAATTAGATAAACTCAAATTCTACTCTTCTATTTTTTTTCTTTCCTTCTCCAGTTTTATTTGATTTTACCGGTTTTTTTTCTCCTCTAAATTCAAATTCAATCCTTTCTTTTTTGACACCATGATTAAGTAAAAATTCCATTATTGCTTCAGCGCGTTTCTTTGATAGTTTTTCATTGTAACCATCTGACCCATCTGAATCAGTATTTCCAATAACTTTTATTCGAATATCAGAATGGCTAAATAAAATTTTTACGATGCTCATTAAATATTCTTCAAATTCCTCTTTTATAAAAGATTTATCACTTTCAAAATAGATTGATTCAAATTCAAATTTTTTTAATTCGGCAATTCTCTGTTCTTGGGATGATATGCCATTTTCTATGTCAAAAATAAATCGATCAATCCAATTGTGAGACACAAGATTCACTGATGTTTCATTAAAAACAAATTGTGCTCTAAAAAGGATTATTTTCCCCTTTATTGAAGGATTTGTTAAACAATCATAGTCTCCCTCAAAATAGCCTGTTTTTTCGTTATAAGTACAATCAAATTTCAATAAACAATTGTGAAGATTGATAGAGTTATTTTTAGAATATTTCTTTAGTTGAAAATTAATTTTATTTTTAGCGCTTGATTTACCAGTTAGTTGAGCGATAGAAAATTCATCTGTACCATAACTTTCTTGTCTAAATTTACCTTCTAAGAGCCCATTCACAAGATAAAATGAAAAATAAACAGGCTTGCTATTCTTTATTGAATCTCCATTTTGAATCATTATTCCTTGCCATTCTCCTGTTATTTTAACTTGGGAAAATGAAAAAAGACTAATTATATTAAATAGAAAAAACAGTAATTTGATTTTCATACTATTGTATTCGTATTTTTACAAATAATGTTCCAATAATCTAAAACTTTAAAAAGATTTCTTTGTTGTATTTCTAAATTCTATTTATGAAAACTTTTTTATTTTTTATCTTAAGTACTATGCTCTTATCTTCCTCATCAACTACTGAGTCTATTCATCAATTTGTCGTAACGGACATTGAAGGCAATAAATTTGATTTTTCCACACTTAAAGGAAAAAAAATTATGGTTGTAAATACTGCATCTCGTTGTGGTTTAACTCCTCAATATGAAAAATTGGAAGAATTGTACACTAAGTATAAGTCAAAAAATTTTATAATCGTAGGATTTCCTGCTAATGATTTTTTAATGCAGGAGCCTGGTTCTAATGAGGATATTGCAAAATTTTGTAAGAAAAACTATGGTGTTTCTTTCCCGATGATGTCAAAGATTTCTGTAAATGGCAAAAAAATACATCCAGTTTATAAATTTTTGACTAAAAAAAGCTTAAATGGCTTGAAGGATAATAAAGTAGAATGGAATTTCCAAAAATATTTATTGGACGAAAAAGGTCATTTAGTTCGCGTAATTTCACCGTCTACAGCCCCAGATGATGCATCAATTGTTGAATGGATCAATAAATAGGTAAAAAGTGAATATTTTGTTGATAAGTTAAGGCTTTCAACAATTTTTTACATCTCTTAAATCAGTCAAAATTCTTATATTTGTTATGCTTCAAATAAAAATAGAAGCTAAAATAAAATAGTATGGCTGAAGAAGAAAGAAGAGATAATTATTCTGCGGATAATATCCAAGTTTTAGAAGGTTTAGAGGCGGTTAGAAAACGCCCTGCAATGTACATTGGAGATGTTGGATCGAGAGGTTTACATCATTTAGTGTATGAAGTTGTCGATAACTCAATTGATGAGGCCTTAGCAGGATATTGTAATTCAATACAAGTTTTAATAAATGTAGATAATTCCATAACTGTTATAGACAACGGTCGTGGAATTCCAACGGCAATGCATACCAAAGAGAAAAAATCTGCTCTTGAAGTTGTAATGACAGTTTTGCACGCAGGTGGAAAATTCGACAAAGACACATATAAAGTTTCTGGTGGATTACACGGTGTTGGTGTTTCATGTGTTAACGCACTTTCTATTGAATTTAAAGCTACCGTAAGAAGAGAAGGAAAAGTTTTTCAACAAGAATACTCTATTGGAAAACCTTTATACGATGTTAAAGTTGTGGGTGAATCAAATGAAACTGGAACTGAAGTTACTTTCAAGCCAGATGCAACTATTTTCGAAGCTACAGAATATAATTTTGATATTATTGCTGCAAGAATGCGTGAGTTGGCGTTTTTAAATAAGGGAATTACAATTACATTGTCAGATTTACGCGATTTAGACGACGAAGGTGTTGCAGCTGTTACCACGTATCATTCAGAAGGTGGACTTCGTGAATTTGCCCAATACCTTGATCGTAATCGTGAGGCTTTGATTAGTGACGTTATTTACTTTGAGGGTGAAAGAGAAAATATTCCGGTGGAAGTTGCTTTAACATATAATACTTCTTATACTGAAAACATTCAAGCCTATGTAAACAATATCAATACGCATGAAGGAGGAACACATTTATCAGGATTTCGTCGTGGCTTGACAAATACTTTAAAAAAATATGCCACAGATTCCGGGATTTTAGCCCGCGAAAAAATTGAAATAGATGGAGATGATTTTCGTGAAGGTTTGACAGCTGTCGTGTCTGTTAAAGTACAAGAACCACAATTTGAAGGTCAGACTAAAACAAAATTAGGAAATAGAGAAGTAACAGCACCAGTAAGTCAAGCAGTTTCTGAAATGTTATCTGCTTATTTAGAAGAACATCCCGCAGAAGCAAAATTAATTGTCGAAAAAGTAATATTAGCAGCAAAAGCTCGACACGCAGCGCGTAAAGCTCGAGAAATGGTGCAGCGTAAAAGCATATTAATGGGTTCTGGACTTCCTGGTAAACTTGCCGATTGTTCGGAAAAAGATCCTGCTGCTTGTGAGATTTATTTTGTCGAGGGAGATTCAGCGGGTGGTACTGCAAAACAAGGTCGCGATCGTCATTTTCAAGCTATTATGCCCTTGAGAGGAAAGATATTAAATGTTGAAAAAGCCATGCAGCATAAAATCTTCGAAAATGAAGAGATTAAAAATATGTATACTGCACTTGGAGTAAGAATTGGTACTGAAGAAGACTCTAAAGCACTTAACCTCGAAAAATTACGCTACCACAAAATTATTATTATGTGTGACGCCGATGTAGATGGTTCACATATTGAAACTTTAATTTTAACCTTCTTTTTCCGATTTATGAAGGTTTTAATTGAAAATGGATACATTTATATTGCAACTCCACCTTTATATCAAGTTAAAAAAGGTGGAAAATCTGATTACGCTTGGAACGAAGATCAGCGGGATAAATTAATCAATGATTTAAAAGGTGCGGGCAGTGAATCTTCAGTAAATGTTCAGCGTTATAAAGGACTTGGTGAAATGAACGCCGAGCAACTTTGGGAAACTACAATGAATCCTGAGAGTAGAACACTACGACAGGTTACAATTGATAATGCTGCAGAATGCGATCAGATTTTTTCTATGTTGATGGGAGATGATGTTCCACCTCGAAGAGAATTTATCGAAAAGAATGCTAAATATGCAAAAATCGACGTTTAGAAATCTTTTTTACATTCTTAAATATAGAGCTAGCTCGATTATCATTGTTTTGGGTATTGTAATTCTTGGCTTTTCATTTAGATCAATAGATAAATTAGAAAATACTAATACATCTCTACTTTCATTGGAAATCCCATTAGTTTTAAATGGTGAAAAGCTTATTCAACACGCAGGTTATTCATTTGTTTACAGCGAAGAACATGAACAAGCAAAATGGATTGCTTATGTTCTAAATAAAAAAGAACTTAATGGAACATTAGATAGATCTGATAATTTCAGGGAAGATCCATTTGTTTCTTCAGGATCAGCAAGTAATTTAGATTACGCAAAAAGCGGTTACGATCGTGGTCATCTAGCCCCTGCAGCAGATATGAAATGGTCTGAAACAGCAATGTCAGAATCATTTTATTATAGTAATATGAGTCCTCAATTACCAGCATTTAATAGAGGTATTTGGAAAGTACTTGAAGAAAAAGTCCGCGATTGGGCTTTAGAAAACGATTCAATTCTAATTGTTACTGGTCCAATTCTCCCATCTAAAAATGAAAAGAAACTTGCTACAATTGGCTATAATTCTGTTGCAGTTCCTGAATATTATTATAAAGCAATATTGGATTTTAAAAGGGAGAAATCTAAATCGATAGCGTTTATTTTACCAAATAAAGGTTCTAAAATGCCACTTAAAAGTTTTGTAGTTACAATAGATTCATTAGAGAAGTTATCAAAAATCGATTTCTTTTATAAATTAGATGATAAAATAGAAAATAATTTAGAGTCCAAAATCTGTAAAGAATGCTGGACTTGGTAATCTTAAATTTCTAGCCCAATTGAAAGTTAATAGGCAATCTACATCTAGTTCTAGATTTTTTTCCTTTTGCCTCTCCAGGTGTCCATTTTGGCATACTGCGCACAATTCTTTTTGCTTCGTTATCAATATCTTTACTAACACCTCTTTCAATGGAGACATTTGAAATACTACCATCAGCTTCTACCACAAATGATAAATAAACTTTTCCTTGCTCATTCATTTCAATAGATGTAGGAGGGTATAGAATATTTTGTTGAATATATTTCATCATTGCTTGAGCTCCACCTATGAATTCAGCTTCAACATCTGGAAATTCAATAATTTCTTCTTCAACAATAATAGTTTCCTCAGCAACTTCAACAACCGGTGGCACTTCAACAACAGTTATTGGTTCTTCTTCTGTATTTTCTCTTTCGACAATATTCTCCGTTACTGGAGGTGGAGCATTTACTTGTGCAGTTGCAGCTGGTGGTGGTGGAGTTTCTTCCTTTTTTTCTTCTTGCTGGTAAACATTTTCAGCAGATTTCTCATTTAATTCTCCCATTCCATTATCACCACTGATTGTTTGGAAGGTAAATGCTGCAAGTACTATACCTGCTATATAATTAAGACCCACCATGAACAAACTTGAGCGAATTGGCTCTAAGTCTGCCTCGTTACTTTTTTTATTTTCCATCTTTTATAAAATTACTTAATTTACAAAACATTTATTTAATTAAGAAGTGCTTCATAAGCTATCTTATCTAATAATACATCTAGTTCATTTATGTTACTATATTTTACTTTAATCATCCATCCTTCACCATAAGGATCGGTATTAACTAATTCTGGATTATTTTCTAAGGATTCATTAAATAAAATTATTTCTCCTGTAAGCGGCATAAATAAATCAGAAACAGTTTTAACTGCTTCAATTGACCCAAAAACAGCCTCTTTTTCCATTGTCTCTCCGATAGTTTCAATTTCTACGAATACAATATCACCAAGCTCGCTTTGAGCAAATTCAGTAATACCAATTGTTGCTTCATCACCATTAATAAGAACCCATTCATGGTCTTTGGTATATTTTAAATTAGCAGGCACATTCATTTTAAGAATCTTTTTACAAATGTAATTATTTTGTTTATTCAAATCAACAATTTTATAAACTCTTTATGATTTGATAATCCTTAAATTTGTACTATGACAATTGAAAATTTTAAAGATTTAACAAATAGAGTTGCTGCAATTCAATCTTATCTTAAAATTGATGAGAAACGCATGGATTTAAAAGAAGCAGAATTAAAAACGCAAGATCCATCTTTTTGGAATGACCCAAAAAAAGCAGAAGAGCAAATGAAGACTATTAGAGGATTAAAATACTGGGTAGAATCTTTTGATAAATCTAAAGCTGCAGTTGATGATTTAGAAGTATTGTATGAGTTTGTAAAGGAAGGAATGACAAGCGAAGCTGAATTAGATAAATCATATAAAATTATTTTAAAGGAGATTGAGGATTTAGAACTTAAAAACATGTTGTCAGGTGAGGAAGATTCCTTAAGCGCAGTTCTTCAAATAACAGCAGGAGCAGGAGGAACAGAAAGTTGCGATTGGGCTTCAATGTTAATGAGGATGTACATGATGTGGGGTGAAAAAAAAGGTTGTAAAATTACAGAGCTTAATTTTCAAGAGGGTGATGTGGCAGGAGTTAAAACCGTTACATTAGAGTTTGAAGGAGAATTTGCATTTGGTTATTTAAAAGGTGAAAATGGAGTTCATCGACTTGTTAGAATCTCTCCTTTTGACTCAAATGCAAAGAGACACACCTCATTTGTTTCAGTTTATGTTTATCCTTTGGTAGATGATAACATTGAAATAAATGTAAATCCTGCAGATGTTTCTTTTGAAACCTTTCGTTCTGGAGGTGCTGGTGGTCAAAATGTCAATAAAGTTGAAACTGCTGTTCGTTTACGGCATGCTCCATCTGGAATTATAATTGAAAACTCTGAATCTCGCTCTCAACTTGCAAATAAAGAAAAAGCACTTCAGTTATTGCGTTCTCAGCTTTATGAATTAGAACTTCGTGAAAGATTAGAAAAACGATCGGAAATAGAAGCAGGTAAAAAGAAAATAGAGTGGGGCTCCCAAATTAGGAATTATGTCATGCAACCCTACAAACTTGTTAAAGATGTTCGAACAGGAACGGAAACTGCTGATGTAGATGCTGTTATGGACGGTGAAATTGATCAATTTCTAAAATCGTTCTTGATGATGTATGGATCTTAGTAGGCTTTTATAAGTAAGCAATTAAATTTTCAAGGGCAATGCCACGAGAACCCTTTAACAAAATAGTTTTTTCACTTAGCTTGTTTTTTGAGTGGAATTCGAGATAATCATCAAAAGAATTAAAACCGTCTTTATTTAAACTTTTAAAAATAGGGCCAACTGTAATAAACTCTAAATTATTATCAAAACAAAAAGTTAGAATTTTTTTATGTTCCGCTATGCTTTCTTCCCCAAGCTCTAACATATCTCCTAGAATAGCAATTTTATTTTGTTCTTTCAACATTAAAAAACTTTCCAAGGCTGCAAGCATACTGGAGGGATTTGCATTATAACAGTCAATTATCAATTCATTATTATTCGTTTTTAAAACTTGCGAACGATTATTTGAAGGTACATAATTGCTTATAGCCTCATTGATTAAAACATTACTTACTTTGAACAAATGCCCAAAAGTAATAGCCACCAAAAAATTATAAAAATTATAGTTGCCAATCATATTTGTTTTGATGCATGGCGACTCATAATTTTCTGTTTTATAACTTAGGGCAACAAATGGTGTTAATCCCTCTAATTTACCCTCTATTGCTGTTTTTACTTTACTGCTATAGAGTACACGACTTGAATAATTTTTTGTAGCATTATTTAATATTTCATCATCAGCATTTACAATAAATTCTCCTGCGGAAGAAGAAATAAAATCAAAAAGTTCCAGTTTTGTTTTTAGAACACCTTCAAAATTTATAAATCCTTCAAGGTGAGCTTTGCCAATATTTGTAATAATTCCAAAGTTTGGCTCTGCTATTTCTGCTAATTCTTTAATGTCTCCAGGCTTATTCGCACCCATTTCTATAATTGCAAGCTCATGCTTATCATTCAGTTGGAGTAGGGTCAGAGGAACTCCGAGATGGTTGTTTAGATTCCCTTTTGTACATAGTACATAATATTTTTGGGATAAAACAGCATTTATTAGTTCTTTAGTACTTGTTTTACCATTACTCCCTGTAATTCCAATTATAGGGATGTTAAATTTTAAACGATGAAAATTTGCTAATTTTTGAAGATATAGTAAAGAATTCTCTACCCAAAATATATTTGTTTCATTTGAGATTGATTTGTCTTCTACTATTGCAAATTTAGCTCCAGCTTCTATTGCTTTTTCTGCATAAAGATTTCCATCAAATCGATCGCCTTTTATAGCGATAAAAAGTGCATCTTTTTCTATAGTTCTAGAGTCTATTGAAATTCCACTCGATTGATAAAAAAGCGAGAAGAGTTTTTCCATGTTGCAAAAATATAAATAAAAAAAAGCCCGATGATTTCTTCGGGCTTTTTTTTATTTGATAAAAATGTTATTTTCTTCTATTCCCTGTAGGGCTTCCAAGTCTATCCATAGCACATCTAAATCCAATTGCATCCGATGATTTGTCTTCATCTAAGAATCTTCTGTTACCAGAGGATAACCAATATGATCTATCAGCCCATGAACCACCTTTGTAAACACGAGATTTATCAGAAATTAATGTTGTGGGCGCACCACTTGATCCAAACGCGATATCTTGATTATCTAAATCTTTATTCTCAAATTGGTTTTGATACATAACTTGTTTAGGATCTCTTTTACCTTGATTAATATCATCTTTGCGTTTTTGATTATTATAATAGATAGACGATTCCAAATCTCCGTCTAGGTAATCGCGGTAATCGTCTTTACGATAATTTAATCTTCCAGCATTTTCCTCAACAGTCACATTTCTCCAACGTTGTTTTCCTTTTGTCTCTGATATAAATTCAGTTAGACCATTTCTTAATGTAATTATCCATGTTGCAATGGTTGGGTCATTTTTGAAATTAGTAAACATAGAGTCTAAGTAATCTCTTCCGAAGATAGGGTCTCTAATATCATCATTTCCGTTAAGCCATATTGAACCGGGCTTTATTGGTGTGTCGTCATTACTACTTCGAATATCTCCTTTTTTAATTTCAACTAAAGAGGTATTTCCAAATAGCGCATTTTCAACATATGCTGAAGAAGCATTCTGCCTATTAGCATTCATTAAGAATATTGCAGTATCTAGGTGCATATTTAAAGTATCTAAAAATAAAAACTGTCTTCTTTCTTGTTCGCTAAAGGATTTATTATTTGCAAGATATTCTTTACTTAAGGTATTAAAACGATATTTTTTTGAGTCTTGTCGTTGGTCAATTCTTGAATTACTTGAATTACTATTTATGAATGGAAGTTGAGCATAGTCTCTTACCTCAATATTTATATTTTTTATTGTGGTGACTTTTTTGGAGTCAGTAAAAGTTAAAGTAACGGTATAGAAACCTGGAGTACTAAAAAATACTACAGATGAATCTAGAGATTGCTTGTTATCTTTAAATTTAACATTCGTTGGTTGATCAACACTCCATGAATACTTCAAATTAGTTTTTGTCGCTCCGCTATAAAAACTTCTTAAAACGACTGAATCTTTATTATTAGCAATAATAGAAGAACTAGTTATGTACAATTCTTTTTTCTTTTCAGCTTCTAATCTTTTACGTTCTGACTCGTTTGTATATTGATCAACATACTTTCCAGAAATACCATCAATTTTTAGATTTGTTTTGGACTGGTACATAACACGTGCAAATTCATTTACATATTCTTTCATACCATGAACATCATACAAGTTTTCCATTGCTTTAACTGGTTTATCGTACAAACCATTAGGAACAAGAAGTTGTGTTTTGTATACGTTTCCTCTGAATGGCATGAACTCTTCAAAAGATTCACTTGACATTGGACGATATACATCCATTACCCATTCTGATACATTTCCCGCCATGTGATATAATCCGTAATCATTTGGCCAAAATTCATCAACTCTAACAGTAATATCTCCTCCATCATTAAGATTCCCTGCTACCCCCATCATATCTCCACGACCCCTCATGAAATTAGCTTGAATTTTACCAGCAAACTCTTTTTCATCCTGTCTCACGTAGTGCCCATCCCATGGATAAATTCTTCTGTCATTTATGTTTTCAGATTCAGGATCTAAATTTCCAATTAGTCCCATTGCTGCAAATTCCCACTCTGCTTCTGTAGGGAGTCTGTAGTTTGGAAGTAAAATACCATCTTCCATTTTAACAGCCCTTTTCCCTAAACAAATTACTTCATTTTTTTTCAAATCTGCATATACAGGATCATAATTTGTCAGTTGATAAGGATCACGAGGAATTTCTCTTGCTTTTGATTCTTTTGAATTATCAAGAGTATAGCCATAGTCGCCTTTCATTTTATATTTTCCCTCTTTAGTAAGTCTTACTTTTCCATTCCTATCTTTCTCAACTTTGTCATCTTTAATCGTATAATTACCATTTAGATAATTTTCTGTACTAAACATATTTTCAGGCCTAGATTGAATTTTTTTATCAAAATCTTTGTTATTTACTGATCCAATATCTCCATCTTTTTCGTTGTACAAATCAGCAAAGTGCCACTTTAATATACCTTCACGAACAAGAATACCTTCATTTACTCGATCTGTCCGCCACTTACAAAATTCGTTTGCTTGAAGCCAAGATACACCAACTACAGGATAATCATTGTAGGA
The DNA here is from genome assembly GCA_009926125.1 of Flavobacteriales bacterium. Classification (GTDB taxonomy): domain Bacteria; phylum Bacteroidota; class Bacteroidia; order Flavobacteriales_D; family Crocinitomicaceae; genus UBA952. The sequence goes on from RFPM01000012.1 coordinate 19,200, forward strand.
AGGATGACGTAAGTAGTATTCTACGTATTTCTCTCTGTATCCTAGAACTTTTCTCCAAGCTAAAGTGTCGGGTAATGATTTTTTGTATACGTGTGGATAGCTTTTGTTATATACTCTTTTCATCCAATGGATGTATTCTAACCAGTGTAAATTTGTGACTTCTGTTCTATCTAAATAAAATGAACCAACTGTTACTTTAGCTGCTCTTGAATTCCAATCAAACATTACATCTTGTTCTGTTCTACCCATAGTAAAAACACCACCTTCTATTAGTACAAGCCCCGGACCAGTTTCTTGTTCTTTCTCATCAATTTTCTCAAAGCCACCATTTTTATAGTCATTGTATTCCCATCCTGTTGAGGTGGATTCACTATTATTAGAACTTGTTATTTTTTCTTTAGCACAAGAAGAAATCATTATCATCACAATAATTATAAGCCCTGTTAGTCTGATTGAGGTTGATCTCATTTTTTTAACTTTACGATTAATAAATAAGTATTTTTTAATAATTTGTTACATTAAAATGAAGGACATGAAATTTTTCTAAAATTTTTAGCTTTCTTTTTACATTTTAAATTTATGCCCATTGAAATTTCGTGGGATCCGCCAGAAATCGCATTTCCAAGTTTTGAAACGGTCAAATCATAACTATAGCCAATTTTTAATTTTTCCGTTGCCATACCTAAAGAGATTATAAAAGCGTCTCTATTTCTATACCATACTCCTGAAGTAAAAATACCATATTTTAAGTACGTTCCAATGTTTAGTTCTTGAAAACCGTTTTGGTATTGGTAAATAATATTAGGCATTAGAGTGGTTTTACTTGAATATTTACCTTTATTTCCAATATTTATAACGGCCCCAATATTTCCAGTCATTCTTATTGGTAGCCGAGAAACTCCTAAAATTAAAGATTCATCTGGACGGTTTAAATGATTTCCGGCAATACCAAAATAAAAATTTTTGCCAAAGCCAACAATACCAGCTGATGCATCAAAAAATCCTCTTTGCCCACCTCTTGGAACATCTCCGGTTTGGTAAATAAATCCTCTTCTTGGATCAATCATATCCCCAAAAGTTAATTTATTCCAATCAAGAAATTTTTGAAAATATGCAGCTTTTACGCCAAACATTATAGAGAATTTTTGATTTACTTTTAAATTGTATGAATAAATTCCTCCAATCATACTTGTTTGAATCGTTGCCTGTCCTTGTTGATCGTGCATTGCAATAATTCCCAATCCACCTGTAATACTTTTAGCATAAGTGTCAAAAGCAGCACAATAAGTAACATAATTTCCTGACAAGCTCGGCCATTCGTTCCGATAGTTTAATGAAATTCTTGGACATCCACTTGTTCCAGCAAACGCAGGATTTAAATATATAGGATTTGCGTAAAACTGAGTAAAAGTTGGATCTTGAGTTCGCGCTTCGAATATATTAAACACTAAAAATAGTGATAATATTAAACTAGTATGTAGGATGTTAATTTTCACAAACTTAGATTTAAATATAAAAATTATAAACGCAATTTATGTTTCAAAGGTTACAAATATCGCTTAATTTTAAAATATATGCTAATTTAATTCGTTTTTTATATAAAACAACAAATTTATATGAAGATTATCTATTTTATTCCATATTTATTTTTGTGTTTAGCGAATTTTTCATTCTCACAGGATATTTTATTAGAATTGAATTGGCAAAAACCAGTGGAGCATCTTTTTGAAGGAAAGACATACTTTATTCCCTCAATTGAAGGTCAAGAATCTAGTGGTGGAAAACCGAATTATTTTTATTTAAAATATTTAAAAAATAACGCTAAACCTAATTTGAATGATATAGTTTATGAATTAGCTCCAGAGAATGACTTTAAACAACTCTCAGCATTAAATATTCAGGTATCTGAAAATCTTGAAATTTCTTACCAAGTTACAAAAGCAACCAATGATTATTATTTTGCTGTTAATGTTTTCCCCTATAAACTAATAAATAATCAATTATACCGTGTTAAAAAGATGGTATTTGAGTTAGCTGAAGCTTCGGTAGTTGGTTATCAAAAAGACTTTGTCACATCTTCTGTTCTTGAGGATGGAAGTGGCTTGTGGTATAAAATTGCAGTCAATAAAGATGGTATTTATAAAATTGATAAAAATTTCCTTGAATCCTGTGGTATTTCTACAAATGGATTAAACCCCGCACATATTCATATTTATGGGAATGGAGAAGGTGTTTTACCAGAATTAAACTCAAGTCCTAGAATTGATGATTTAGCTAAAAATTCACTATTTATCCAGGGTGAAGCTGATGGCAGTTTTGACGCTAATGATTACATACTTTTTTATGGTTATGGACCGCACAGATGGCGCGCAAATGGAACGGTTGAGTTTGATCGCAAACAAAATATTTATTCCGATAATTCGTATTATTATATTAATATAAACTCTGCAGAAACACCTTTAAGAATAGAAACTTTACCTGAAATACAGGGGGTAACCAATTCTGAAATTTCTTCCTATGATTACCGTGATGTCTATGAAAATGATTTAGTCAACTTAGTTGGTGGTGGACAGCGGTGGTATGGCGAATTATTCGATGTTGAATTGGAAAAAACATTCACGTTTACAATTCCAAATATCGATACGAGTCCAATTAGGTTTAAAACTGTCATTGCATCAAATGCAACAAATTCGGTTGGAACGGCTCAAAATTATAGTATTAATGGATCCACATTAACTGAAAGTTCTTTACCAAGTACAGGATCTGGTTTTGCTCGCTCTAATCAATCTTTTCAGTTGAATAATCCTGTTTCATCTCTTCCACTCAAGATTAAAATAACGCGAAATAGTCCAAATACACTGACATATTTAGATAGAATTGTTTTAAATACAAGACGAAAACTTGTCTTTTTTGGAACACAATTTGGTTTTAGAAATTTGAGCCCTCAGGATTCACTTGAACTTGTTTCGTATTCCACTTCAAACTTTCCAACGAATGGTTTTATTTGGGATATTTCTGATCGACAAAAACCAAAAAAGATTTCAGGAACATTAACAGGTTCGACTTACACTTTTAAAACTTATAATATTTACAATGAATATGTTGCTTCAAATGGATCTTCTTTTTTTACACCTGAAAAAGTTGCTTCAGTTTCAAATCAAAATCTACATGAATTACCACAAGCAGAATTTTTAATTATCACGCATCCAGATTTTTTAGCACAAGCAAATCGTTTAGCTGATTTACATCGTGAAGAAGGTTTGAGTGTTCATGTTACAACAACAGACCAGATTTTTAATGAATTTAGTTCTGGTTCTCCAGATCCAACGGCAATAAGAATGTTTGCTAAAATGTTTTATGACCGTGGAGCTTTGGCTCCCTCAACAAAGCCAAAATACCTATTACTTTTCGGCGATGGGACATATGATCCAAAAAATCGAGTTCCGAATAATAATAATTATGTCTTAACCTACCAGGTTGAAAGCAGTGAAAATTATATTGATGCGATGGTTACAGATGATTATTATGGAATGTTAGATGATAATGAAGCTATCTCAGCTATAGATTTATTAGACATTGGAGTCGGACGAATTTTAGCGAGTAATTTAACTCAAGCAAAGCAACAAGTTGATAAAATAGAACATTATATGAAGAACGGGTCTAATTTATTTTCTTCTGCTGAGGGTTCCTGCTGCTTAGGAGAATCTTCAACTGATACTTACGGAGATTGGAGAACAAAATATGTACAAATTGCTGACGATGAAGAAGGCGGATATTTTATTAATAATGATACCGAGCCTCAGTACAATAATGTAAAAACTGATCATTTTGAGATGAACTGTGATAAATTATACTTGGACGCATATCCTCAAGAAACTTCAGCTGGAGGACAAAGGTATCCTGAGTTACAAAATGCAATTACAGACCGTGTACAACGCGGAGCTCTAGTTGTTAATTATGTTGGGCATGGCGGTGAGGTTGGATTAGCTGAAGAGCGCGTTGTAACAATACCTCAAATAAATAGTTGGACAAATATCAATAAGTTACATGTATTTGTCTCTGCTACCTGTGAATTTACAAAATACGATGACCCAGCAAGAGTTTCAGCTGGAGAATGGGCTGCATTAAATCCAAATGGTGGCGCAATTGCATTAATGACGACTACAAGAGCTGTTTATTTTAGCGTAAATACAACAACAGGATTAGCTTTTTACAATAATGTTTTTGATCGTAATCCTGACGGCTCGCCTTTAACTTTTGGAGAAATTGTGAAAAGGACTAAGAATGCATCTGGAAACAGTAATAATAAGCGAAGTTTCACATTAATTGGAGATCCAGCTTTAAAGATTGCTATACCAACATATAAAGTTATTACGGATAGCATTAATGGAAAAAATCCTATGATTGAATTAGACACTTTAAATGCCTTGAGTAAAGTTCGAATTAAAGGTCATTTAATTGATAATTCTGGAAATTTAATGTCTTCGTTTAATGGAGTTCTTAATCCCTCTATTTTTGACAAACCTAAAAAGCAAACAACCTTGGGTCAGGATAATGGTTCTCCTGAAATAGAATATGAATTGCAGCGAAATATTATCTATAAAGGTAAATGTTCTGTGGTTAATGGTTTTTTTGATTTTTCCTTTGTTGTTCCAAAAGACATCGCATTAAATATTGGGCGAGGAAAAATAAGTTACTATGCTTTCGGTCAAGGAATTGATGCAATAGGTGCAGATACAAATTTTAGAATTGGGGGAATTGATCCAAATGGAATTAATGATGATATTGGTCCAGATTTAGAGTTGTATTTAAATGATGAAAAATTTATAAGCGGCAGTATTTCCGATGAGAATCCAGTTTTGTTTTTAAAAGCATTTGATGAAAACGGAATTAATACCATTGGTAATGGAATTGGCCATGATATTGTTGCAATTTTAGATGGAAAGACTTCAGATCCAATTGTTTTAAATGACTATTATACTACAAATCTGAACGATTATAAGTCTGGTGAGGTTCGCTATCAATTTAAGGGATTGTTGGCTGGAGAACATACACTTGAAGTAAAAGTCTGGGATGTCAACAATAATTCTTCCACTGCACGCTTAAATTTTACAGTCCGAGAAAAGCAAAAGCCTAATATTGAGCGTGTCTATAATTATCCAAATCCATTTACAACTAAGACAGAATTTATGTTTGAGCATAATCTTTCTTGCAATAGTTTAGATGTTCAAGTTCAAGTTTACACTGTTTCAGGCAGACTTGTAAAAACTATAAATAAGTACATTACAAGCAAAGGATTTCGTGAATCTGGAATTGAGTGGGATGGATTGGATGATTTTGGTGATCGCTTGGCAAAAGGTGTTTATATTTACAGATTAAAAATCAGTAATTCAGAGAATCTAAGTGCTGAAAAAACAGAAAAGTTGGTTATTTTGCGTTAGTATGCAATAAAAACAAGCATTTATCGTATAGTAACTATAAAATTTATCATTTAAGATCAATGAAATATATTAGCTTTTTTATTTTAACTACAAGTCTATCATTTTACACTTTTGCTCAAGCACCTAACGGTGGCAGTGGTGCTAATGTTTCTGATTTACAATTAAACACCATTACAACTTCATTGCCATTTATGGCAATAACTCCAGATTCAAGAGCTGGTGGAATGGGTGATGCAGGAACTGCATTAAGTCCAAGTTCTACATCCATATATTGGAATACTTCTATATTGAGTTTCGCGAAACAAAAGTCTGAAATTAGTATGTCTTACACACCTTGGCTAAGGCAATTAACAAATGACATCTCTTTATCTTATCTATCTGCATACTACAAGATTAACAAAACCCATACAGTTGGAGGATCGTTGCGTTATTTTAGTTTAGGAGAAATTACATTCACTGATGCTCAAGGAAATGTATTACGTGATGATAAACCAAGTGAATTTGAATTAACTGGTGCTTATGCTTTTCGCTTGGGAAAAAAATTTAGTATTGGAATAAATGGAAAATTTGCTTATTCTAACCTAACAGGAGGAATACCTGTTGCTGGCGTAAACACAAAACCAGGCATTGTAGGCGCAACAGATTTATCTTTTACCTATTTAAATGATGAGGCAAAATTAGGTAAGATTAAAGGTGTTTATACTTGTGCAATCACCTTAAATAACATTGGAAATAAAGTGGCTTATTCTGAATTATCTAGAAGAGATTTTATTCCAATGAATATGAAAATAGGAAATTCGTTCACTGTGCAAAACAACAGTTATAACAAGTTAACATTTTCGGTTGATCTTCAACGCTTATTAGTTCCTACTCCAGCAAAGTATATCGTAGTTGATGGACAAAATACATTGATATCGGGAAAGCCAAATGATATAGGTGTTATAGCTGGAATGCTTCAATCTTTTTCTGATGCTCCTGGTACAGTTTTAGAGGATGAAGATGGAAACTATATCCAAAATGAAGATGGAACTTATGCAATTGCTAAATGGTCACGTTTAAAAGAAGAATTAAGTGAAATCAATATTGCTGCAGGAGTTGAATGGTGGTACAATGACGTTTTTGCTTTGCGTTCTGGAATTTTTTATGAAAGTAAAAACAAAGGGAATCGTCAATTCTTAAATCTAGGTGCATCTTTAAAGTACAATGCATTTGCTATTGACTTTTCTTATTTAGCCTCTTTGAACGGCCGTCAAAGTCCATTGGCAAATACCCTGCGTTTCACACTTCGATTTGATATCGGAGGAGTTACAACAGCAAAAATAGAAGAACCAAAATAATATGCAAACTTTTCGAATAGGTTTTGGTGTTGATGTGCATCAACTTGCAGAAAATCATTCTTTGATTGTTGGTGGTGTTAAAATCGAATCAAATATTGGATCCGTAGGTCATTCAGACGCTGATGCTCTGTTACATGCAATATGCGATGCACTTTTAGGAGCTGCAAATCTTCGCGACATCGGCTTTCATTTTTCTGATACTGATCCTCAATACAAGGGAATTGATTCTAAGATATTACTTTCAAATGTCTTTCAAAAAGTCAATGAAAAGGGTTATTCAGTCGTTAATATTGACTGCACAATCGTTTTAGAAAAACCAAAGTTAAATCCTTATATTCCTAATATGCAAACGATAATAGCAAAGCTGATTGGTGTTGAGGAAGACGCAGTCTCATTGAAAGCAACAACTCATGAAAAGGTAGATTCTTTTGGGGAAAGCAGAGCAATAAAAGCGTATGCTTCTGTTTTGTTAACGAAGGAAAACTAAGATTGAGTCAATAAATTACCCGCCAAAGTCGTCGAAACGCACATTTTCATTAGGAACTCCCCATTCATCACACAATTTTAGTATTGCATTGTTCATCATTGGAGGACCACAGAAATAGAATTCTAAATCTTCAGGAGATTCATGGCTGTTAAGATATTGATCTATTACAGCTTGGTGAACAAATCCAACAAATCCATCTCCAGTGTTATCATTCATATCTTTCTTTTCAGTCCAATTGTCTTCAGGCAAAGGTTCTGAAAGAACAAGATAAAATTTAAAGTTTGGAAAATCTTTCTCTAAATCCCTGAAATAATGAATATAAAATAATTCCTCTTTAGAGCGACCACCGTACCAGAATGTTACTTTTCTTCCTGTTTTGATAGTCTTGAATAATTCGTAAAGGTGAGAACGCATTGGCGCCATACCTGCACCACCACCGATGTAGATCATTTCCGCATCTGATTCATTGATGAAAAATTCACCATAAGGTCCAGAAATAATTGTTTTATCACCTTCTTTCAAGCTAAAAATATAGGAAGATGCAATTCCAGGATTCACGTTCATCCAAGCATTCCTCGCTCTGTCCCATGGTGGAGTTGCGATTCTTACATTCAACATAACGCGTCTTCCTTCAGCAGGATAAGAAGCCATAGAATAAGCACGAATAACTTCCTCCTCATTTTTCATTACTAAATCCCACATTCCAAATTTATCCCAATGCTTTCTAAATTTATCAAGTTCTCCTGGGTGATCTTGCGGATGTGCATCGATGTTCATTTCAGAATATTTTACTTCACATACTGGTATCTTTATTTGAATATAGCCACCAGCTTTATAGTCCATGTCTTCTGGAATTTCTACAATAAATTCTTTAATAAAAGTTGCAACGTTGTGATTAGAAATAACTGTAGCTTCCCATTCTTTGATACCAAGAACTTCTTCTTCCACATGAATTTTCATATTTTCTTTCACCTTCACTTGACAACCTAAACGCCAATTATCTGCGATCTGCTTTCGCGAAAAATGTGGTATTTCAGTTGGTAAAATTTCTCCACCACCTTCTAAAACTTGGCATTTACATTGAACACATGTTCCACCACCACCACAAGCAGAAGGTAAAAAAACACCATTATTGCTCAATGTAGTAAGTAAGGTTGAACCTCCACCTACCTTTACTATCCTTTCTCCATTATTGATATCGATTGAGATTAACCCTTTAGGAGTAAGTTTGGCTTTCGCAAAAAGTAACATTGCCGTAAGTAATAATGTAACGAATAGAAAAATTACAATCGTTACAGTCATTAATAAACTTAAACTCATTGTTTACTTGATTTAGA
>RFPM01000111.1 GCA_009926125.1 Flavobacteriales bacterium
ATAAAGGAAGATGATGATTTTGAAATTGAGATAGGCCAGGAATCAAATGAAAAACCAATTGAAAGTGATTCAATTACTGAAAAAGTAATGAATAAACATGGAGAAGAAGATGTTTTGGCAGCTGGACTAGTAGCGAAATTTGGTGAGTATGATCCAAAAAAAGACTTAGATGGGTATATTTTACCTCCTATTGATTTACTTAGAGATTTTGGGAATAAGGACATTTCGATTAACAAAGAAGAACTTGAATCCAATAAAAATAAAATTGTACAAACGCTTTCACATTACAAAATTGACATAGCAAAAATCAAAGCTACTGTTGGTCCAACTGTTACCTTGTATGAAATTGTCCCAGCGCCAGGAGTACGGATTTCAAAAATAAAAAATCTTGAAGACGATATCGCCTTGAGTTTAAGCGCTCTTGGAATTAGAATAATTGCACCTATTCCAGGAAAAGGAACTATTGGAATAGAAGTACCAAACTCAAATCCTGAAATGGTTAGCATGCACTCCCTAATTTCTTCTGATAAATTTCAAAATTTTGACGGTGAATTACCCGTTGTTTTAGGTAGAACAATAACCAATGAAACATATGTATTCGACTTAACAAAAATGCCACATTTATTAGTTGCTGGTTCTACTGGACAAGGAAAGTCCGTTGGATTAAATGCTATTTTAGTTTCTATTTTATATAAAAAACATCCTGCACAAGTAAAATTTGTCTTAATTGATCCTAAAAAAGTAGAATTAACGCTCTATAACAAAATAGAGCGCCACTTCTTAGCAAAATTACCTGGTGAAGAAGATGCAATTATTACAGATACATCGAAAGTAGTGAATACCTTAAACTCTTTGTGTGTAGAAATGGATAATCGCTACGAATTACTTAAGGATGCAGGAGTTAGAACAATTAAAGAATATAATGCGAAGTTCATATCTCGTAGATTAAATCCAGAAAAAGGTCATTATTTTATGCCCTATATAGTTGTTCTAATTGACGAATTTGCAGATTTAATAATGACTGCGGGCAAAGAAATAGAACATCCAATAGCTAGAATTGCACAGTTAGCCAGAGCGATTGGAATACATTTAATTGTAGCAACTCAACGACCTTCTGTTAATGTGATTACAGGGATGATAAAAGCTAATTTCCCTGCTAGAATTGCATTTAGGGTATTGTCTAAAATAGATTCTAGAACAATTCTTGACGCATCAGGGGCCGACCAATTAATTGGAAGAGGAGATATGCTTATTTCAACTGGTTCAGATATTATTCGACTTCAATGTGGTTTTGTAGACACAGCAGAGGTAGAAGATATTTGCAGTTTTATTGGAGAGCAGCGAGCATTTCCTGAAGCACTTATATTACCGGAATACATTGCTGAAGGTGGAGAAAATATTGGAGAAGTAGACATGAATGAAATAGATGCCATGTTTGTCGATTCTGCAAGAATTATAGTTATAAATCAACAAGGTTCGGCAAGCTTGCTTCAAAGGAAATTAAAGTTAGGTTACAACCGTGCTGGACGAATTGTAGATCAATTAGAAGCTATGGGAATAATTGGTACTTTTCAAGGGAGTAAACCACGAGATGTTCTTTACACTGACATAGAATCGCTTGATGACTTATTGAGATCAAGAGGATTGATTTAACGAATTGCTCGCTCATTAAATAATACATAGCCGTAGCTGACCTGAAATTGGAAAGGATGAACTTGTTTTGGGAAATAATTTAAAGTTGCCCTTAGCGGTCCAATTGGCGTTTGAAAAACGAATGAACTAGACCCCATAAAAGTATTTCCTTTAAGAGGCTTTGTAAATTGACTTGAACCATTTTCATTTTTTTGTAATAAAATAATCGGTTGATAAAAATAGGCATCTATTCGAAAATCAATATTCTTTTTAAGGGTAAAAACTAGATTAAGTCCACCACCAAAGTGTTGATGAGAACGGTATTCAGATAAAAAATAAGTTTCTGCA
>RFPM01000112.1 GCA_009926125.1 Flavobacteriales bacterium
TTCCTCCAACGCAACTAAAACACACACTGGAAACTAAAATGGTGGAAAACCTCTATTTTGCAGGACAAATAAACGGTACAACGGGCTATGAAGAGGCAGCGTGTCAGGGATTGATGGCCGGAATAAATGCGCACCTTAAAAATGCCGAGCAAGACCCCTTTATTTTAAGCAGAAGCGATGCCTATATTGGTGTTTTGATTGACGATTTAATCACGAAAGGAACGAAAGAACCTTATCGGATGTTTACAAGTAGAGCAGAATATAGAATTTTATTGCGCCAAGACAATGCGGATATTCGCTTATCTCATCTTGGTTTTAAAATTGGCCTGGCTGATGAGACGCAAGTGAGTCTTGTGGAAGCTAAAATTAAGGGAACTGAAAGTTTTAAAAAAGACCTCCGCGCTATTGGGATTAAACCAGAAATTATAAACCCTTTACTTGTAGAAAGAGGCTCAGCAACTGTAAATCAACAAGTTAAGCTAACAACAATCTTGTCGCGTCCCTTAATTGGCTTGGAAGATTTACTACCGCTTTCTCCAGAAGCACAGCAAAAAGCAGAAGAACAAACAAAGATCCACCTGGACATTGTAGCTCAGGCCGAAATACAGTTAAAATACGAGGGCTATATTCACAGAGAGGAAGAAATGGTCTTGAAAATGAAGCGCCTTGAGGATGTTCTTATTCCGAATGATATTATTTTTCAGCAAATGAAAAGTTTGAGCACAGAAGCCATTGAAAAACTTTCTGCTATTCAGCCAGCAACTATAGGTCAAGCTTCGCGTATTTCTGGGGTTTCACCAAGTGATATTTCTGTTTTGCTGATTTACCTTGGGCGTTAAATATCGTTAAAGAAACACCCACTCAATAAAAGATTTTTCCGTAACTTTCGGCAGTAGTTTTTTAAAACAAAGCGCTATTTGCCATGCAAAACCCTTTAAAAGTCGTATTTCTCGATTCTGTTCACCCCGTTCTTATGGAGCGCCTTACTGAAATTGGTTTTTTGTGCTTGGATTATTCAAAAGAACCAAAAGAGCAGGCGCTAGCTTGCTTAAAAGATGCTATTGGTATTGTTATCCGCTCACGTTTTACCTTAGACAAGGAGCTACTCTCACCTCTAAAAAACCTAAAGTTTATCGCAAGATCTGGCTCTGGCTTGGAGAATATTGATACCGCCTATTGCGCAGAAAAAGGGATAGAACTCTTCAATTCTCCGGAGGGAAATAGAAACGCTGTTGCGGAACACGCACTTGGAATGCTACTTTCACTGATGAATAAGCTTAACAAGGCAGACAAAGAGGTTAAAAACGGCCTTTGGCTGAGAGAGGAAAATCGGGGTGAAGAATTAAGCGGTAAGTGTGTAGGCATTATTGGATATGGAAACAATGGTGCTGCTTTTGCTAAGGTTTTAAGGGGCTTTGATGTAAAAGTTATGGCTTACGATAAATACAAAACAGGTTTTGGTAGCCATTTTGTGCAGGAATGTACCTTGCAGGCGCTAATGGAACAAGCGGATATTATTAGTCTTCATATACCCTTAAATAAGGAGACAGTACACCTTATTAATACAAGCTTTATTGAAGCCCTCCAAAAGCCTATTTATTTACTCAATCTTTCTCGAGGTAAAATCGTCTCTACAAAAGATTTGGTGGCCGGCATGAAAAATGGAAAAATCAAAGCTGCCGCTTTAGATGTTTTGGAATATGAAACCAAAAGCTTCGAAGATTTTTTTGAGCAAAATTTACCGGAAGAGTTTGCTTATTTAGTAAACCACCAAAACATTCTCTTAAGCCCACATATTGGCGGGTGGACCACAGAAAGCTATTTTAAGTTGAGCGCTGTTCTAGCGGAAAAAATTCTTGCTTGGTTTAATAGTGTGTTCATGCGAAAGTAATATGCACCTTAGTTTTTTAGGAAAAAACACTAAAAAAACAAACAAATAAAAACTAATCTAAGGCCTATCTTTTTTAAATAATAAACGA
>RFPM01000113.1 GCA_009926125.1 Flavobacteriales bacterium
AAATTGAAATATTTGAAGCGAATAGGAATATAAATTCTTTCTGAGCCTTTGAGCATAGAAGTCTTTTTAACGTAATTTTATAAAAAATTTATCATGGAATCTAAGGAAAGAAAAAATTTGTCACTACTTATTAGCCAGGTCCTTCCTGAGTGGACAGAAAAAGAAAATTTCTTGAATAGGGATTTTAAATTCAACGATTTTACATCGGCTTTTTCCTTTATGAGTGAGGTGGCTTTAACATGTGAAGAATTAGATCATCATCCCAATTGGGAAAATACTTACAATCTTGTTCGCGTGAACCTTCAAACACATACTTCCTCATCCATTACGGACAAAGATTTGGATTTAGCCAAGCGCATGGATCTAATATATTTGAAATTCTCATCGTAGAGACCTTATTAATGAATACCTCAACATTGAAAACATCAGAAGCACTTTTGATGAACTCTAACTAAATTTTATTGCCGATCGATTTTTTTAGGTGAGTTTTCTTGTTTCCTACAAAATAAAAATGATTATATTTGATAACCCTCATAAAATGAGGCTTAGCCAACCCATTTGCGAGGTAAGCCTCAAAAAATGGGGGTTATATAAGTTGAACTAAACCGATTTTAACCAAACCATAATTCAAAATGGCAAAATTTTTAAACACAAAGAAATCAATATCAGAAATTGAAGACCTCATAAGAGATGCAGGTCAAACGTTGATTTTAATTTCCCCATATCTTAAACTTTCAAAGGATTTCAAAGAACTTTTATCATATCGCAATAGTAAAGACAAAATTACAACTGTCATATTTGGGAAGGTTGAACTAAATCCAGATGAAATGAAGTTTTTGGAAAGTCTACAATTTGTGATTTTAAAATACAAAGATGATTTACATGCCAAATGTTATATGAATGATGAGAAAATGATTATCACTTCACTTAACTTATATGATTTCTCAATGAATAATAATAAGGAAATGGGTGTGCTTATTGAAAAGTCAAACGAGAACGATAAAGAACTTTTTGAAGAAGCGTTTAGGGAAGTAGATTATATAAATACAACTAGCCAACGATTTGCTTATAAAACTCAAAGCAATCCACAAGAGGTAATTAAACAAGTTGAGGTAAAAACAAGCCAGCAAACAATAAAACAAGAATCCAAATCAGATAAGAAATTATCAACTGGCCAAGGTTTTTGTATTAGGACAGGAGTTCCAATACCTTTCAATATTGAAAAACCGATGAGTTATGAGGCTTATAAATCTTGGAGCAAATATAGTGACCCTGATTACCCAGAGAAATTTTGCCATTTTTCAGGTGATTTATCAAATAAAGAAACAAGCGTAAGTCGACCAATTTTAAAAAAGAATTGGAAAAAAGCAAAAGAACTTCATGACTTATAATATAATAGGCATCTGCTAATTCACGTCTTGTAAAAAACCCGAAATCTCAGTAACGAAAAACGATAATGGAAAAGCTTACGATTATTGAACACAAATAAGATTAATTTTAATAATCGGCTTCTTCGCTAGGAGTGGAAACGTTAGGCTAAATTTAACACTTAGAAAAATGAAAAAAACAACAATTTTTGCAATATTTTTGACTCTTGTGAGTGGCTTACACTCCCAAGTGTCTTTTTATTTGCGACCAACCGTAAATATGAAGGTAAATCAAGGTAAAATCTATGGTACGCCTGGTTCTCAACCTATATTCACTACCATGACAAATCAATACTTTTCAATCAGTACGGCCAGGAAGTTTTTTGATAATAATAATATTAATCTCGGATTACATCTTGGAGTTAAGCTCAAAGAAAAACACTTTTTTGAGCTTGGCATGTCAACAGATAATTCCGGGATTAGAACACAAGCAGAAGCGGCTAATTGGGTTGCGGGTAATCCACCGGTTCGATTTGGTGGCAATCACAATTCAAGCTCCGTTGGTTCTCCTTTTACACGACTTTCTTTTAATTACAATAATCTATTTTGGAA
>RFPM01000114.1 GCA_009926125.1 Flavobacteriales bacterium
GCATTTGTATTTTGACTAAGTTGAATTGAATTGTAAATCTGTGAAAGTCGTGTGCTAATAAATTGTTTTAGCAAGAAATAAAAAATCAGATAAGCAAATCCACCAGAGATAAGAGGAATTAGAATAATTGTTAAATTATTTAATGAAAAAATAAATAAATGGACGATTAGTGTAAATAGAAAACTCGCTGCAAGAAACACTAGGCTTCCCAATAAGATAAGTAAACTCGGGCGTTTATTGATCACAATTGTTTTTTTAATTTCCTTTTTTTCTTCTTTCTTCTAACCATTTTGGCACAGCTTTTAAAGCAGGTGCATTGGAATCACCCAGCAATTTTTCAATTAAATCTGGCCGTTTTGCTTTCTCAAGCCTTTGTTTAATCCAATCTTTATTTTCACGCTTGTACCAAAAGAAAAAGCGATTTTGATTTAACTTTTCTTCTTTTGTCTTAACTGTATTTATGGGTTTTAAAGTATAAGGATGAACACCAGTGTAATAAATAACTTCAGCAACGGTCATTGGTGTTGGCGTAAAATCCTGCACTTGTTCCAATTGAAAACCCATATCTTTAGTTTCTGCGGCCAAATTTGCCATATCTTCTTCTTCGCAACCTGGATGAGAAGAGATAAAATAAGGAATAAGTTGCTGTTTGAGTCCATGTTTTTCCGAAATTTTATCGTATTTCTCCTTGAATTTATGGAAATACTTAAACGATGGTTTTCGCATTACCCTTAATGTAGCATCAGATGTATGTTCAGGCGCAACTTTTAACCTGCCGCTCACATGTCTTGTTATTACTTGCTCGATATACTCATCGTGATTGCCGTCTTCATTGTTTTTGTTAAAATCATCTACCAATAAATCGTAGCGAATTCCAGAACCCACAAATGCCTTTTTCACTTTTGGATGTGCATCAACTTTGCGATACAAGTCCGTCATTGGTTTATGAGAGGTATCCAAATTATTACAAATAACAGGATGAATACAACTTGGCGAAGTACAACGGGCACAAATCGCCTCGTCTTTGCCTTTCATTTTATACATATTTGCAGAAGGCCCTCCTAAATCAGAAATATATCCACGAAATTCTGGGTGAGCAACCACTTCTTCGACTTCCGCCAAAATAGATTTTTCACTTCTCGATGCAATAAACTTTCCTTGATGCGCAGAAATGGTGCAAAAGCTGCAACCACCAAAACAGCCTCTGTGCATGTTGATTGAAAACTTAATCATATCATAGGCTGGAATAGGCCCACGCTTTTTATATTTTGGATGAGGTAAACGCGTGTAGGGTAAATCAAATGAGCGATCTATTTCATTTTCATCCATTGTTTTGTAGGGAGGATTAACGACTAAAATTTCGTCACCGACCTCCTGAGTAATTCGATTTGCTTCCCATTTATTGGATTCTACTTCTACAATTTTAAAATTGGCGGCATATTTAATTTTATCTTCAAGACATACTTCGTGACTTGCTAATTCAACCGTTTCCCAATTTTTATTTTTCGGCAAGGGAAGCGATTTTTCTTGTAAGAATGCTACTTGCTTTAAGGTTTTTGCTTGATCAAAAGGAACTCCTTTTTTCAAAAGTCGCAGTAACTCCCGCAAAGGTTGGTCGCCCATTCCATACACCAATAAATCAGCTTTTGAATCTACTAAAATACTAGGCATTAATGCATCTTTCCAGTAATCATAATGCGTCACGCGTCTCAAAGACGATTCAATGCCACCAAGAACAACTGGAACATCTGGGAAAAGGTCTTTTAAGATGTTTGAATAAACTATCGAAGCATAATCTGGTCGAAAACCCGCTTCGCCACCCGGTGTGTATGCATCTGTAGAGCGCAAGCGCTTGTTTGCGGTATAGTGATTGACCATGGAATCCATGCAACCTGCTGTAACACCGAAGAAAAGTTTTGGTTT
>RFPM01000115.1 GCA_009926125.1 Flavobacteriales bacterium
AACTAAAAACAACATAAACTTTGATTAAAACTTAAAATCCTAGTACAAGTACTAATTTTCTCTAGGACGGATTCCATTGCAAGCTTGAAAAATATGATTTAAATTTGTCGCAATCAACTGAATGTTCAGCAATACATAATGAATTTTACAACTAAAAAGCCATTATAATGACAATTAAAATGTTTAAACAATTATTCTTCTTCAAATCAATTATAAGATTGCTCTTTGAAATGAATACTTATAAAAAGTAAATAGTTCTAGAGGAAAGTTTCAAAATTTATTGGTAAACAGGTTAATAAATAAAACATATCCAAATATAAAGTCTTTAAAAAAGTTATACGCAATTAAAACAACTAACTAACTCGGTAAAACAGAGCCGGTTTGTGGCAAGTAAAAAGAGAATACCGAGATAACAGTAGGAAAATTGTATTTAACGGGAGAAAGTAGGCAATAGTGCAAATTCTTGATACTCCATAATATATCAAGAGTGAAGTTCATCATTAAAATAGAAAAGATGAAAAAAATAATATTTAACAGTCTAATTATTGCATTATTAGGAGTCGCATTTAATTCTTGTAATAAAGACTCAAAATTGACAGAAGTTGCTAAGTTTAATAATTCAAATTTAATTACTCAAACTACAAGTAATTATATTAACGAGCAATCTAAATTTCCATCAACTAAAATCTCTCCATTTTGGCGTAGAGTAATTGGTGCTGATTGCACAGGAGCTGGTGCTGGAGTAATTGCTGGCGGTACTGCAGGTGCTTTAGTTGGAGGTATTGGTGCAGTACCAGGTGCAATTATTGGAGGTATTTTGGGAGGTGCAGGTGCATCTTTTACAACAGCTGGCAGAGAAGGAATGACTGCAAATCCAGGTGGTAATTCAGGAAGTTCAAATTCAAACAATCCTTATGATTTTATGGGAGCACTTCACTATGATATCGTAAATATTATGTTGAATAATAAAAATGAATATTTCCCAAACAATAAATTAAATTATGCAAAATATGAGGAATTAGTTTTTGCACAATTAAAAGTAAAATATCAAGATTGTGACGATAAAAAGGCTTCTTTTCCTGCTGATTTTTACTCTTCAGAAATATTATTTCATGCAAACAGAACTGAAGATATTGTAAGTTATTTTTCAATAGACAACCCGAGAATTTCTGGTATGTCAAACAATGTTAGATTAATTATACAAGATTTTTCTCGTGCAATTCAAGAAACCACTAATAAAAGTGATTTTATTCAATATTCAATATCTTGTGAAAATATTATTGTAAATTCATGCATGAATAATTATGATAAAATGCAGGTTTTGAGCTACATGGCGACTGCTAGATACGGAATCTCTTATTATTTATAATAACTAGTGGCAGTTAAATTTAAAACTGCCACTTAAATAAAAAAAATGAAAGTAACAGTTCTATTAATATTACTATTAAACTTCTCAGTTAATGGTATTAGCCAAAAAAAAATGCCTGTTCAATATATTGGAGTTGGATTGAATTCAGTATCAAACATTAAATTAAATTCAACTTTAATTTCAAATACAATTAAGCCGCTTGCTTTAAATTTTATTGAATTAGATTATGGTATCGAATATTTACCAAAACAATTTGGTGGTTTTATTGAAGCGAATTATTCTTTTAATTCTGACAGAAATAGTAGAAATGCAATTCAATCTTTTCGAACAGGTTTAAAATATCGTATTAATATTACAAAAAAAACAACCATTGACTTTGGCTGTTTTTATAGTTTATCAGGATATAATTTTTCGTTTGTAAATAGTCCTTCTTCAACAATTTCTAGCACTAATCTAGAAAATTCAACAAGTGGAAATATTACATTTTATAGTAGATCTAGTTCTTTTGGAGGAATAATAATTTTGAATATTAATGATAAATTTTCAATGAGA
>RFPM01000116.1 GCA_009926125.1 Flavobacteriales bacterium
TGAAATGTTCCGATAATAATTTCAAAAATATTGAGTAATCTTCTGGCATCTCCACCTGAAATACGAAGAAGCGCAGAAGTTTCAACTAATTGAATCTTTTTTGATGAAAAAGCTGAATCTTGTTGAATAGCATTCTCGAGAATTGCTAACAAATCACTTTTTGTATGTTCCACCAAACTATAGACTTGGCAGCGAGAGAGTAGGGCGGAGATCACCTCAAAAGATGGATTTTCTGTTGTTGCACCAATTAAAGTAAGCGTACCCTTTTCTACAGCTCCAAGCAATGAATCTTGCTGTGCTTTGGAAAAGCGATGGATTTCATCGATGAATAAAATTGTTCCTTTCGCTTGAAAAAGTCCGCCTTTATCAATATTGGAAATAATCTCTCGTACATCTTTAACGCCAGATGAGATAGCTGACAGAGTGTGAAATGGACGATTGAGGTGCTTGGCTATCAAATGTGCTAATGTGGTTTTTCCGACACCTGGAGGCCCCCATAAAATCATTGAGGGAATCATTCCTGAATCCAATGCGCGTCGTAAGGATGCATCAGTTGATAAAATATGCTCCTGCCCGATGTATTCATCTAAGGTTTTTGGGCGCATACGTTCAGCAAGAGGAGCAGAAATCATCTTGTAAAGTTACATAAAACTTTAATGAGTAGAATCCTTTAGATTAGTTTACAGAACGTGTTACCTGATACCTTAAGCCATAAAAGGAAGAGAAGTCTAAACGATCTTTTAAGTTAAACTAAAATAGATTTATTTTGATTGAATATTAATCATATATTTGCGTAATAAATAATCAAAACAAGTTTTATGCCGCACGACAATTCATCTAGTCCATTATTTGTAAGAATAAAAGGTCGTGTGGAAGAGCAATCAATGCAGATGCCCTTTATTTTTTCGCCGATAAGTGCAGGGTTTCCTTCTCCAGCATTGGATTTTATGGACAAGGGAATTGACTTAAATAAAATCCTTATAAAGAATGTTTCAGCAACATTTTTAGGTCAGGTAGTAGGAAATTCTATGATGAAAATTGGAATCTCAGATGGAGATTACATCATTATCGATAAGAGTTTAACGCCATTAAACAATGACATTGTTGTGTGTGTACTAGATGGAGAATTTACACTAAAAAGAATTCAACTTGAAAAGGAATACTGCTTGTTGCATCCTGAGAATGATGCATATAAAACGATAAAAGTTACCAAAGACAATGAATTTTCTATTTGGGGAGTTGTAATCCATGCCATAAAAAATTTCAAATGTACGCGCTGATAGATTGCAATAATTTTTATGCTTCCTGCGAGCGTTTATTTATGCCCAAGCTTATCGGGAAGCCAATTGTCGTTTTATCCAACAACGATGGTTGTGTTATCGCGAGAAGTAATGAGGCAAAGCAACTTGGAATTCCAATGGGAGCCGCAGCATTTGAGTACGAGAAATTCTTTATAGAAAATCGGGTTTCTGTTTTTTCTGCAAACTTTGCATTGTATGGTGATATGAGTAATCGGGTTATGTCGATCTTGCACGAATTTAGTCCTGAGTGCGAAGTGTATAGCATAGATGAAGCATTTCTCAAATTATCGGGTTTCCAATTGTCTAATTTAAAGGAATTTGGCGCAGCAATTTATAAGAGCGTAGTAAGCAGTACAGGTATTCCAATAAGTATTGGCATTGCTCCAACGAAGGCGCTTGCTAAAGTAGCAAATAGAATTGCTAAAAAATACCCTAATCAAACAGAAAACTGCTATTACATCGAAAATGAAGAACAAAGAATAAAAGCTCTGAAATGGCTAAAAGTTGAAGATGTTTGGGGTGTCGGAAGAAGGCATTCTTTTAAATTGAAGAATTTAGGAGTAAAAACGGCCTATGACTTTACGCAGATGAACGATAAATGGGTTGCGAAAAATATGTC
>RFPM01000117.1 GCA_009926125.1 Flavobacteriales bacterium
GCAAATAAAAAAGTACAAGCAAGAATTGCAAGAGAACTAAGGTAGATTTTTCGCATATTTATTTTTTTTTAAATTTAAGAAATCTGATTAAAGTAAGAACTATAGTAAATAAAAAAGGCGAATTTAATCGCCCTTTTCTATCTAATTAGGATTCTTTTTTATGAATTTGGAGCTTCAGTCTCTCTTTCTGGTCTTGGCAACAAAACTTTTCGAGATAATTTCCATTTCTTAGTTTTTGGATCTTTTCCAATAACTTTAAAATCAAGCATCTCCCCTTCTTTACAAACATCTTCCATTTTAGCTACTTTCTCCCAAGAAAATTCAGAAATATGAATTAAGCCATCTGTTCCTGGAAGTATTTCTACGAAGCAACCGAAGTCCTTCACTGATTTAATTTTTCCATGATACGTAGCTCCATCTTCCACTAAAGGAGGAAATGCAATTAAACGGATTCTGCGAATTGCCTCATTCATATCATCTGCATTGCTAGATAATATTTGAACACGCCCTTCAGTAGAAGGTAATTCCTCAATCGTAATAATTGTTTTCGTTTCTTTTTGAAGACCCTGAATAATTTTTCCTCCAGGTCCGATAATAGCACCAATCATATCATTTGGAACAACAAACATTTCTACACGTGGAGTTTGAGGTTTCAACTCAGCTCTTGGCGCAGCCATTGTTTCAGTAATTTTTCCTAAAATATGAATACGTCCAGCTTTTGCTTGCTCTAAGGCCTGAATAAGAACTTCGTATGGTAAACCATCTACTTTTATATCCATTTGGCAAGCAGTAATTCCTTTCGCAGTTCCTGTAACTTTGAAATCCATATCACCTAAATGATCTTCATCCCCTAAGATGTCAGAAAGAATAGCAAATTTACCCTCATCAGCAACTAAACCCATAGCAATTCCTGAAACAGGCGCTTTGATTTGAATTCCACCATCCATTAATGCTAATGTTCCTGCGCAAACAGTTGCCATAGAAGAAGAACCATTGGATTCTAAAATATCAGAAACAATTCGAATAGTATAAGGATTATCGTCTGGAAGAACTGGCTTAAGCGCTCTTAGAGCCAAGTTTCCATGACCAATTTCTCTTCTAGAAGTTCCACGCAAAGGTTTTGCTTCACCTGTAGAAAATGGAGGGAAATTATAATGTAACATAAAACGCTCAGTTCCTTTAAATGTCGCGCCGTCAATTAATTGCTCATCCATTTTACCACCAAGGGTTAAAGTTGTTAATGATTGTGTTTCACCTCTTGTAAATACTGCAGAACCGTGAACCATTGGTAAATAATCAACTTCAGCCCAGATAGGACGAATTTCATCAAATTGACGACCATCCAATCGCTTGCGATCATTTAACATTACCCAGCGAACTGCTTTCTTTTTAACTTCAGAAAAGTAGGGAGAAATAAATTTCCCGACTTCTGCTAATTCTTCATCAGAATAACTTGCTTTAACTTCCGCTTTGATTTCATCAAACAATTCTGTTCGTTTCGCTTTATTTGCTAAGCCCATTCGAGCTACATCTTTACATTTTTCCATTGCTAATTCAAAAACTCTCGCTTTAACCGCTTCGTCGTGAGATTCATGCGAATATGTGCGCTTAGGTTGCGAACTTGGAATTTCTGCAGCTAAATCCAATTGAAATTGACATTGTTCTTTAATAGCAACGTGTGCAATTTTAAAAACTTCAATTAATTCTTCTTCAGAAATTTCTTGCATTTCTCCCTCCAACATGTTTATGTCTTTCATTGTACCTGCAATAACGATATCTATATCAGAGATAGCCATTTCAGCCATAGTTGGATTTAAGATATATTCACCATCAACACGACCAACACGAACTTCAGACATTGGGCCATTAAA
>RFPM01000118.1 GCA_009926125.1 Flavobacteriales bacterium
ATTTGTTGGGTCTGTTACAATCGTTGATGCTTCAGCTCCTCCAAATCCAATAACACCATAATCAACCGTATTACCTTCAAAAGTAACTGGTAAATTCATTTGTGTTAAAGATGGACCTGTTGAACATGCAGTACATAAGCCATAACAAACACTTGGAAGAACTACAGCTGTTGAACCAACAGTTAAAGAACGATTTGTATTTGCACCTGTTGTAATTGTACAGCTAGAACCTGGAACCAATGTTTCTTGTCCTGTCCAAGTACTGTATGAAAACTTGTATTCATAAGATCCTGAGTTAAGCAGAATTGTTGTTTCCCAAATACCATCAGCATTTGCATCTGTCATAGCGTTACAAGATCCGCACCAACTATTAAATGTACCATTTACTTCTGGAATTGCGCCAACAGGTAATCCACTTTGAGATACATCAACCTTAAATGTAACTTGCGCTTGAGTTGGAGGTGGAGGAGTAACACCACATGCTGAACATGAGCCATAACAAACTGTTGAAAGAACCATTGCTGTTGCCCCTACTGTTAAATTACGATTTGTATTTGCTCCTGTTGTAATTGTACATGAAGATCCAGGAATAAGCGTTTCTTGACCAGTCCAGTTACTGTATGAAAATTTATATTGATACATGCCAGCAGCAAGTGAAATAGTTTTTTCCCAAACTCCATCAGCATTTGCATCTGTCATAGAAGCACAAGATCCACACCAACCGTTGAATGTACCATTTACTTCAGGGATTGATCCAGCAGGCATTGTACTTTGGTTCATGTCCACTTTAAACGTGACATTTGTTTGAGCATAGAGACCCAAGCTCGAAAGGATAAAAAGACAAAATATTTTTGTAGTTTTTTTCATGATAAAATAATTTAAATTTAATTTTTGGCTAATGTATAAAATAAATTATAGTATATTGTACAATAAGTTAAAATTAAAAAAAATAAGGTCATTAATTCTAAATGAAAGCTAGAAAAAAAATTCTTTTTAAAATTTCACAGCACAGCAAAAAGAGAAAATCAATCTAAACGTAAGTTATTTTTAAAATTTTCAACAGAAATAATAAAATTCCCTTTTTCTAAAACCCAATCATTATTTGCTCCTACAAACTTCAAATCAGAAGGGTGAATTACAAATTCAAGAGTTTTAGTTTGGTTTGGAAACAAGTCAATTTTTTCAAAATGCTTTAACTTTTTATTTGCTGGAGAGATAGATGCATATTCATCAGTTATGAACCATTGGACAACTTCTTTTCCTGCAATTTTTCCATTATTTGAAACAGTAATTTTTGCAATAATAGAATCGTTTTCACCTACAATACTTGTTTTGGAAAGAATTAAATTTGAATAAGTATAGGAAGTATAGCTCAAACCAAAACCAAAAGACCATTGGGAATCTATCGCATCATTTTTATTGGTTTTTCCTGATAAAGTTTCGGCATTAACATAATCATAATGCTCCATTAAACCATCATATTTTGGAAAAGTATAGGGTAATTTTCCAGAAAAATTTTCTTCTCCATACAGTAAATCCACCAATGCAGAAGAACCGTAATCCCCCGGTAAATAAGCATTTACTATTGCTGATGCAAGAGGCTCAATTGTTCGAATAATTCGAGGTCTTCCAAAAAGAAATACCAAAACTATTGGTTTTCCAAGCGTTTGAAGTTCCTCAACTAATTTCAACTGTGCTTCACATAAATTTAAACTGCGAATATCACCAGGTTTTTCAGTTGCTGGGATTTCCCCTAAACAAACTACAATTTTATCACAAAGTTTTGCTTCTTCTATTACTTTACTTAAATCTTCAAGCGCACAATTCTCCCAATTACTTGCCAATGTTAGTTCATATCCTTT
>RFPM01000119.1 GCA_009926125.1 Flavobacteriales bacterium
GTATGGAATAAAGTACATGTCCTGCCAGATCACGTTTATTTTAATCACTCTCAGCATGTTGTGGTGGGTGGAGTTGATTGTAAGCAATGCCATGGCGATATGACTCAAATGGAAGAAGCTGTAAAAGTGCAACCTGTATCTGAATTAAATAAAATTGAAGGAAATATAAAATTATCAAAGCCTACTTTAACAATGGGTTGGTGCATTGAATGTCACGGAGCAAAAGATGTTCCTCTTGGTAATGGGAAGAATGCATATTACGATGAAATTCACAGAAGATTAAAAGACAACGACAAAACTCTCTATAGAAAATACCTGAAAGATGGTAAAGTTTCTGTGAGTGAATTGGGAGGTTGGGAATGTGCAAAATGTCACTATTAATTATTAATATTCTTGTCGAAATATAGACTATGGGAATGACGAAAAAATATTGGAAGGGTCTTGAAGAATTAAAGGAAACACCTGCATTTATCAAGAGTAAGGATCAAGAATTTCCGAATCAACAAGCGATTGAGGAATTTTTGGGCGATGATAGTTTAAATGAATCCTCTACTACTAGAAGAGACTTCTTAAAATTTTTAGGGTTTTCTGTAGCTGCAGCAACAATAGCATCTTGTGAGGCGCCGGTTACTAAAGCTGTCCCTTATGTTGTAAAACCTGAAAACGTTACTCCAGGAATGCCAACTTGGTATGCCTCCACTTATTATGATGGCTGCTCTTACACGAGTATAAAAGTAAAAACTAGAGAAGGAAGACCGATTTTTATTTCAGGGAACAAGGATTTTGGTTTTACAAATGGTGGTGTAAATCCTCAAATTATTGCTTCTGTATTGGGTCTCTACGATAGCGAAAGACTAGCAGAACCAACAATTGATGGTACAGTTAAAAGTTGGTCTTCAGTAGATTCTGCAGTTTCTTCTGCTATAAAATCTGCGAAGAAAGTTGTTTTATTAAGCAATACAATAATTAGTCCTTCTTTAAATCGTGCCATTGCTGAAATGGAGCTTTCCTTGAATGCACAGTCTCCAGCAAAATTTGAACATATTCAATACGATGCTGTATCCTATGCCGCTATGCGCGAAGCAAATTTAAAAAATTGGGGAGCGGCAATTATCCCAAGTTATGATTTTTCGAAAGCAAAAACAATCGTAAGTATTGATGCTGATTTCTTAGCTACTTGGTTATTACCAACAGAATTTGCAGGGCAGTACGGACAAACTAGAAATCCTGACAATAAGTGGATGTCTAAACACTTCCATTTTGAATCAGTTATGTCTGTTTCTGGTTCAAATGCTGATGGTAGAGGAATGATTAAACCTTCTGAACAAGCTTCCGTTTTAGCTTACTTAATTAAAGGAATGGGTGGAAGTACTTCTGTATCTTCTAACTTAAACCCTGGTGCTGAAATAATAGCTACTCGTGCCTTGAAAGCTCTAAAGCTTTCTAAAAAAGAATCTCTTGTAGTTTGCGGTGCTAACAATGTTGGACTTCAACTCTTAACAAATAAATTAAACAATATTTTGCGTGCTTACGGTACAACAATAGACGCAAATAATCCGATTCAATTATATAAGTCTGAGGATGGAAAAGTCCAAAAATTAGCATCTAATATTATAGCAGGAAAAGGTCCAGATGTTCTTTTGGTATTGGGTGTAAATCCAGTTTATTCTTTGCCAAATGGCGCTGAATTTGGGAAGGCATTGAAAAAAGTAAAAACCCGTGTTTCTTTTGCTTCCCATATGGATGAAACAGCAAGTCTTTGTAATTATACTTGCTCTGATCACCATGCTTTAGAAGCTTGGAATGATTACACAGC
>RFPM01000120.1 GCA_009926125.1 Flavobacteriales bacterium
ACTACAACAGTTGCAAATGGCTGGCAGACTTTGGTGTTTAATTTCGCTAATCAAGCTACAGGAACTGCACCATTAAATTTAGCTTATTCATTAGACAAAGCATCTGTTTTCATGAATTTTTCTGTGCCAGGATCAAGTGTAGGAGAAAAGACATATTATTTTGACGACTTAATGATGGCAGGTCCATCACTGCCTGTCCCAGTTACTTTTAATATTGACATGTCGCTAAGCGCAATGCCTGCCGGATCTATTCCCGAAGTAAATGGCACATTTAATAATTGGTGCGGAAACTGTAATGCTATGACAGATGCAAATTCTGATGGTATTTGGGAAACTACAATTTCACTTGCTGCAGGATCGTACGAATACAAATTTTCATACAGCAGCTGGAGTGGTCAAGAAATGCTTATTTCTGGTTCTACCTGTACAATTACAACAGGCGCAAATACAAATCGTACTTTAAGTGTTGGTTCAACAGCAATGGTTCTTCCAACAGTTTGTTGGAACTCATGTTCAGCTTGTGGTGTTACCCCACCTCCTCCTGCTTCTCCTCTTCAACCAGCTGGCTTAGTCGCTAATTCTCCTACTACTTCAAGTATATTTGTAGCTTGTGGTCCCAATCAAGCAGGCGGGAACAACATTCTTTATCGTTTATTCTATTCGCCAACAGCTTCTGCTCCTATGAATCCGCAAACTGCTTCTGAATATACTTTCGGAACGACAGCTGGCGACGGAAATGGAGTTGGTCCATTTGGCTTTAATGTTACAGGTCTTCAAGCAGCAACAAATTACACTTTTTGGTTATACCAATACAACACTGTTGATCAGTTGTTCTCAACTCCAGCATCTGTATCTGAGACGACTCTTGGTGGTGGAACAGCTGTTCCTATTACATTTACAGTTGATATGAACCAAAGTACAATGCCTGCTGGATCTATTCCAGAAGTAAATGGAACATTTAATAATTGGTGCGGATCTTGTGCTTCTATGACAGATGCAAATGCTGATGGAGTTTGGGAAAAAACTATTTCACTTGCTGCTGGCATGTATGAATATAAGTTTTCATACAGTAATTGGACTGGACAAGAATCATTGCTTCCTGGCTCTAGCTGTACAATTACAGCAGGAGCAAATACAAATCGTGCTTTAACTGTTGGTTCAGTAGCTATGGTTCTTCCAACAGTTTGTTATGGCTCATGTACTACATGTTCAACAGGCCCATTTTTAACACAAATGAATTTACCTGTTACTTTTGAAGATACTACGGTTGATTACGGCGTTATTGGATTTGAAGGAGCTGAAGCATCAACGATTGTAACAGACCCAACAAATCCTAGTAATACAGTTGTTAAAGTAATTAAATCTGCCTCTGCACAACCTTGGGCTGGAACAACTATCACAGCAGCAGCAGCTTTAGGATTAGCAAGTCCAGTACCTTTTTCTGCGTCAAATACTTCAATGTCATTAAAGGTTTGGTCACCAGATGCTGGCATTCAAGTTCGTTTGAAGGTTGAAAATCACAGTAATGTAAACCAGTCTGTAGAAACAGAAGCGACTACAACAGTTGCAAATGGCTGGCAGACTTTGGTGTTTAATTTTGCTAATCAAGCTTCAGGAACAGCAGCATTAAATTTGGCTTATTCATTAGACAAAGCATCTGTTTTCATGAATTTCTCAGTACCGGGATCAAATGTAGGAGAAAAGATCTATTATTTTGATGACTTAATGATGTATGTGCCTTCAACA
>RFPM01000013.1 GCA_009926125.1 Flavobacteriales bacterium
AAAGAGCTTGGATGTCAAAAATTTGAAAAGTCGCTGCAATTAGCTCCAAGAAATACTACAATGGTTCATGCTTTCTCAATACAATTAGCTCGAAATCAGATAGATTTTCCAAAAGCCAATAAGTTAGTAGATAATTTACTTCTTTTGGATAGTGGAGATGCAAAATCTCTTAACGTTAAAGGCAGAGTGCTTTTTTATGAAAAAAAATACTACGAAGCATTAGATTTTTTATTGCGCGCATTGAAACTATTAGAAAATGATGCCGTACTAAATGAGTATTTGGGTGATACTTATTTTTTTCTTGGAGATATTTCAAAAGCCAATGATTTTTGGGTAAAAGCAAAATTCTTGGGATCAAAAAATAAATATTTAGGAAAGAAAATAAATACAAAAACATATTATGAAGCGCTTTATTAAGCTATTTCTTTTCCTTTTCCTTGTTTTTTTGGCAAGTTCTTGTGCTAAGAAAAATTTAGAGGTATTAGTTCCGCCTATTATCGAATATAAAATAAAAGATAGATACTTAGCTAAAACACTCGATAGTCTTTCTGCATTAAAACCAAATAGATTTTATGCTAAATAGTTTTAGAGAATTATTAAATATTGAAATAGATTATTTTAATTTAGAAAACATCCTTTTAGGAAGACCCCTAACAGATGCATTTAATCAAAAGTATTTTGTTGAAAAAGAACAATTTGATAAACAATTAACTAAGACAAACATAGATAGTACTATAAATGTACCGATTGACAGTCTTTTAATGGGGGAATTAATGGTGAATTATATTTTAACTGAAGATTTAAAAGACATTTCTCAAACGAGAATATTTCGGACCATAGACTCTACAGAGATAGAAATTAAATATGTCAAGCGTCAAGTTATTTCTGGCTTTAATTTACCTTATGATATTATCATTTCACTTTCCAGGCCCAGTTATAATTTAATTGCTCATATGGAGTACGAAAAGTTAGAATTAAACGAAGATCTAGAAATAAATTTTGTTATACCTCAGAAATATGAAGTTTGTAATTAGCCTTTTTTTGTTTTTTGTCGTTCAATTTGGTTTTTCTCAAACAAATAGTAAATCCTTAAAAAAAGAACAGCAACAACTTGAAAGTAAAATATCAAATACAAAGAAGCTACTAAAACAAGTTAAAAGCAATCAACAAAATTCTTTGAATGCAATTCGCTTAATCGATAATCAAATAAAAAGCAGAGAAGATCTTGTTCGAATTTATGATATTCAAGTAAGGGCTGCTGAAATAGAAATAATTGAGAAAAAACAACGGATTAATCGACTTAAAGAACGAATATCGAATTTAAAAACTCAATTCCGTTCAATGATGCTTTATTCATACAAACATAGAGGAAATCACAGAAACATAATGTTTATACTCTCTTCTCAAAATTACAACGAAGCTTATAAACGAAATAGTTATTTAAAGAAATTATCAGAGATACAAAAAAAGCAAGTTGCAATTATTAAGCAAAACCAAAAAGTAATTTATAGTGATATCCAAACTATTAATAATAATAAACAAGAAAAATTAAGTATTATTGAAGAAAAAAAGACAGAAAAAAAACTTATTGAAATAGATAGGGGAGTTAAACAACAGACCTTTAATAAATTCAAGCAGGAGGAAAAGAACTTATTTACTCAATTAGAGGTTGCTGAAAGGAAAAAACAAAATTTAAAACAAGAAATTACAAAAGCGATAAAATTAGAAATCTTAATTGAACAGAAGAAACAAGAAGAAATTGCAAAAAAGGAACGAGCAAAAAAAGAAAAAGCTGAGAAAGAAAAAGCTGAAAAGCAAGCAAATGAAGAAAAAACGATAGTCAATGCTGAACCAAAAAAAGAAAAGCTAGAGAGTAAGAGTATAGAAAATACTGAAAATAAAATCGTTTCGACTTATACTGAACCTAAAGAATCCATAGCATTAGGTAAAAACTTTCAACTAAGCAAAGGACTTTTACCTTGGCCAGTAAATAGTGGGAGTATAACAGAAAAATACGGTAAAAATCCCCATCCCACCTTAAATGGTGTTGTCACTAACAATAATGGAATTGATATTACATGCTCTATTGGCAGTAATGTCAGAGCAGTATTCGGAGGTGAAGTATCAAGTATTTTTTCAATTCAAGGAGCTGGGAAAGTAATTATAGTGAAACACGGTAACTATCGCTCTGTATATAGTAATATCAAAGACACGTATGTTAAAATTGGCGCAAAAGTTGCTACAAAACAAAATATTGGTTCTTTAATTCAAGAGGGCAACATTTCTATTTGTCATTTTGAAATTCATCAAGTTATTAATGGAGTAACGCAAAGCTTGAATCCTTCTCTTTGGATTTCAAAGTAATTATTGCATTCTTTTTCTTCTTTCTAAATCCAATACAATAATAATAGAGCACATTGCCCAAATAGGCACAGCAGCTTTGTCTGTATCTAAAAAATTATTCAAGAAAGCATGTGAAAAATAGGTAATAAGTGATAAAATCATTCCAAAAATTATAATTCTTGTCTTGTGATCCTCAGCTGGCCAATTGTAAAAAAGTTGAATTGCAGAGTAAAAAATAGCGGCAACCATGGCTATAAATAGTAATAAACCAATCAAGCCCATTTCTGCTAAAGCACCTAAATATTCACTGTGTGCATTTCCCATATCCCCAAAATTTGTGGATATAATTGTAAGATTTTTCGCTTCTTGAAATGGTGCATATTCGAAAGCATATGTTCCAGGCCCGTAGCCAAAAACAGGGCGTTGTTGAAACATAGAGAAGGCACAATTCCACCTATTAATTCGCTCTAGATTTGATGCATCTGTAGTGACATTTGCTGCACTTTGAATTCTTTCATCAAATGCTTCTGTTGTATGTTCATGCGTGTTTCTCGCAAGTTCCATTTGAATGGTGTCCCATTGAAAAAATAGAAAAATACATGCTGCTGAAGCAAGAAAAAGTAGTATTTTCAAATTTACTTTAAAATGTATTATAAGTCCTGCAATTATAGCAATAGCAATACTTAACCATGCTGCACGTGTATAGGAAAAGTATAAGCCCAAAAACACAATAATAATCATTCCAATTAATGAAATCTGAATTAAGGGCGTATGTTTCTCTGAAAAATACCAGGCTAAAAGTAAAGGGATAATCATGGCTATTATTGCTCCATAAATCGTATGGTCCTTAAAAAAGGGAGACATTACCCAGTGGCCTGCTTTTTCTCCAAAATCATAAGTGGCATGGTGAATCAATGTGTAGATAATCGTACAACTCGTTGCAATAATAAATAGCCGTATAAACCAGTTTCTATTTGCTTCTTTTTTTAAAAAATGTGTGCCAAAAAATAGAAGGGGAATAATAAACCACAACTTTGATAGAATAAATTTAAACGAAACAAGAACATGAGAACTTGTTATTGCAGTTACAAACATCCAGCTAATAAAAACCATCACGGAAATTATTATCGGATGTTTCCATATCTGTTTATCTACAAATGGTGTTTTAAATTGAAAGAATAATAAAATTAACATTAGTCCAAAAAGGAGTGGCTCACTAGGAATAAAGAGTCCGAAACTTTTTGTAAACTCCTCGATATTTATAGAAAATGGTGTAAAGAAAGCAAGCGAAAGAAATAGTTTTTCTGTTTGAAAAATAGCAAAATATATCAGTAATAAAGCTATTGGAAATAAGCTTAGTTCTGCAAGATCATTCCATATAAAATAGGAAAACAGAATAGCTAGTAAAAGTGCTAATGTAACTAGTAATGCAGTTTTCTTAAGCATCAGCACTAAACCTGCAATTTAAGTTCTTGAATACGTTGGCGGATTAAAAGGAATAACACACCAAAAATGAATCCACCGAGACTAGCTACTAGGACAATAATCATTCTTTTTGGTTTTTCCTTCTTGTCTGCTTTCACTGCTTTTTCAACTACAAATTTATGATTGAAATTTGCATTTGCATCTGATTCTGCTTGTTCGTAAGAAACTCTGAAATCTTCAATTTTTATAATCATTTCATTCCTCATATGTTCTAATGCATCGTATTGTGAGCCATATTTAGTATTCAAGGCCAAATTTTCTTTAATTGTAATTTTTTCCTGAGAATTTTTTGAATCCACCAAAGCCTGAAATAAATTTGATCTGACTGCTAAAGAAACAACTCCAATTCCTGAAAGGCTATCCAATAAATTCAAAACTGAATCTCGGTCGTGAAGCATTTGAAGCATTTTTCGTTTATTGATTTCAAATGCAGGCTTCGTTCGCTCTCTTATCATGTCATTTTTAACTGTATCGATTAAATCAACAATTGAATTAGCCATTTTTGCAGCTAGTTCAGGATCTTTGTCTAAAACATCTATTTGAATTGAACCATAGCGCGTGCGGGTGAAATCAAAATGACTAATGTATTCATTATTCAATTTGTAATATTTGTTTTTATCATTTTCTGCAATTTCATAATGCTCCAACAAATTGAATTTTGATACAACTTTATCACGGATACGTGAGGATTGAAGGATTTGAACGAGTTGTTCAGCCTGCTCTTCCTCCCCAAAATCCATGGCTGCGGCTTTTACATTTCTCTGGTCAGAAAATGACACGTTGCTAGAAGCAGCTGGAAAAACAATAGCAGTAGAAAGAAAAAGTGGTGTAATTAACAGCGAAACGATAGTTGAAATAACAAATACAATGCCTGTTATTATAAGTAATGACTTTCTCTGCGCCCAGATAAATTGAATTAGGTTATTTCTTTCTTTGTTTAAATTTAGATTTTCCATGTTTTATATAATCTGCGCGAAGTTATAACTTTTAATTAAGCTAGTTTATAAACTACTTTTTTTGGGATTTATTTTATTAATCTTGGCTTTTCACAAGTTGTTTTAAGTCATTTACTCGAAAAAATGATAATAGAAGAAGAAGCGCTATTCCAAGAGTTAGTTGTTTAAAAAGAAAATAACCGCTATTAAAAAAACTAGCTGAAAAAACATATAAGCCTCCAATTAAGAAAAGATAATAGAGTATACGTTGCTTATTTATTTTAATGGAAAATAATTTCATGCAATACCCAAATTGAATAAGTGCTGTAAAACTTTGAGTAATAAATGTTGCAAATGCGGCGCCTTCTGCTCCCCTTGTCGGAATAAGGTAAAGATTTAATGCAACATTTATAATAATCCCAATAAATGAGGAGTAATTTAATATTTTTAGACTTCCATTAGCCGTCAATAAAGTACCAAAAATGAAATTCATACAAATAGCAAGAAAACTAAGCATTAACCAATTAAATGCAGGAATTGCAACAAGATAATCTGTATAAATTAGCGATAAGAGATAAGAACTATTGTAAATAGTTACAAATACAATTAAGATTGCTCCTCCCATTAATAAATTCGCTGAAGTAGTTAGTAAATCACTAACAGATTCTTTCGATTTCTTCAAGTTTCTTGAAAACATAGGATACAATAATCCAGCGAAGATCATTCCAAACATATACAAAGCATCGAGTAAACGAAATCCTTGGGCGTATATCCCAGCTTGATATGGCCCATTAATTCGTTCAAGCATTACGCCGTCAATTCTTGTATAGATTACCATTAAGATAATTAATAATGCGTATGGATAGCTTTTTCTTAGTAGGGAAAGACTAAACTTAATATTC
The DNA here is from genome assembly GCA_009926125.1 of Flavobacteriales bacterium. GTDB lineage: Bacteria > Bacteroidota > Bacteroidia > Flavobacteriales_D > Crocinitomicaceae > UBA952. The sequence continues at coordinate 5,666 of RFPM01000013.1, forward strand.
CATTCAAAGTAGGGTTTTTCAATGTGCTTTAGTAAGAGTAAAAGTGCAATAACTAAAGTACTAGCATAGCAAATCAGTTGTATCCAAACAAATAATTCTATTGTCATAACAAATGTTGCTTTTGGAAATAAAAGAATCGTCCCCGCTAACAAGATCAATAAAAAACGATCCATCACTGAAATAATAGCATCCAATTTAAAGAAGTGGAAACCTCCAAAATGACTACGACAATAAGCAATAGAAATAATTAAAAACTGATTTATTCCCAATAAGAAAAGTAGATACATTTGGTGATACGAATAACCAATTAGTATTCCGATTAGTAAAAGAATAAGGTAATAAACAATGAAAAGAATTAGTCGAAACGAAAACACTTTCCCGAAGTATCTTTTTGCAAGCTCAGGATTTTGTGCTATTTGTTTTGTCGTGTAATTATTTAGCCCTAAATCAAGCAAGATATTTAGAATCAAGGAAAGGTTAAGCAAGGAAAAGTACGTTCCATATTGAATGAATCCTACTTCATTTTGCACGGATGCATCTATTCCAAATATTGCTAATGGTTTAATCAATAAATTGAGAAAAATCATTAATAATAAATTTGATAAAAAGGATGAGGGCATTCGTTATTGTTAGGATTTTCTTTTATTCATGTTTTTATAGAATTACTAATAATCAAGATAGTAATTTTCTAAAAAACGATAAAATATGGATTTTAGTTTACTTTATAGATTAAAATAATCCAACTAAAGACTTTACTATTATTTCTTATGAGTTCTGACTTACGAAAATTATTTCAGTAGGGTGACACTACCACATACTACTTTTCGCTCATCTACAAGTGGATAATTTCCTCCCAATGGATTAGGACCAGAAACAAATATCCCAAAACCATCATTGTAAGCTCCAGTAACCCACTCGGGATATTCTTCAGAACCAAAGACAAAGGAAATATTAAAACTACTGCATATCGGAGTCATATCAAACTCAAGCCGACAATTATCAAGTTGAGGTGGTGGCGTGCCTGCTCCAGGTTGAGTAGTAAGTTGCGGATCTACATAATCATACCCGACAACAGCTATTCCGGATAAAGTAGAGTTATTTGGCCCATCTGCTCCAGCTGCTGAGCCAGTAGTGAGTATGATTCCACCATTCGATAGTCCAATACCGCTAGCCCCTAGATTCCCTGTATAAGATCCATATGCGGCTGCACCACAATTTATAATTGGATTCGTAACTACTATTCCATTTGAAACTAATGTATTTATAATTGAAGTTGCTGTGCCGCCAGGAATAATAGTTATTTGAGCATTGATAGAAATTGAAAGCAATGATGATAGAAATAATAAATAAAAAAATCTCATAATGATTAATAATTATGCTAAAGATAAGATAATTAACATTTTAAATCATCAAACAATTTTTTAGCGCACTAAATTTATATGCCCAAAAAATTCTTTTCTCTCATCAGTTTCGGTAAACTTGACAATAATCTTGTAGTTATATGTTCCCTGAGGAACTGGTATACCATCTTCTCCAAATAATCCATCCCATCCTCTTTCTATATCATGTGTTTCAAAAATAACATGCCCCCAGCGATTATAAATATAAAAAGAGTAATTATAGGGATCAATACTATTTGAAAAAATAGGTTTAAATGTTTGATTAAACTCGTCACCATTTGGAGTAAATGTATAAACTAAGCCATTATTAAATAAAATCTCAATGGTCGCACTACTTTCACATAAAAATTGAGAATATGCTGTTAGTGTGATAACATGTCCATTCAAATTAGCTGTAAAATTATGTTCTGTATTTTCATCTGTTGAGGTCCCACCATCTCCAAAATCCCAACTGTAACTATTTGCACCTGAACTAGTATTCGTAAATTCTAATAATTGACTGAGCTCAGTAAATGAGTTTGAAGAAGGCACGAATGATGCTATTGGATAATTATCTACTTCAATATAATTATTCAACGTTGTAGTTGTGAAACAACCATTTAACCCCGCAGTCAGCGTAATGTTATAAACGCCACCACTTGTGAACGTAAGACTACTTTGTGCTCCTGTTCCTGTTAATCCATTACTTGCTGACCATGAATAGGATGTATTTGAATTATCATCTGCTAGTAAGGTTACCTCCAAAGGAATACACCCTGTTAACGGAGAACCTGAGAATGTTGAAATTGGCAATGGATTTACTGTTATTGCCGCAGTTTCTATTGGGCTTGTACAACCATTTACACTGTAAGATAGCGTGAGAGTAGTGTCGCTTTGTGGGCTAAATGTTTGTGTTGCATTGCTAGATCCATTACCCCAATCATAAAGTCCTCCTGCAATAGTTGTTTGTGCAGTCATTGTAATGTCTTCTCCAATACAAATAACTTCTGATGCCAAGTTAAGAATTGGAACTGGATTTACTGTTACAACGGTATTAACTACCGGACTTTCACAGCCTAATCTAGAATATACAACAGAATAATTCGCTGTTGAACTTGGTGAAACATTTATACTCGCAGTTGTTTGTCCTGAGGGAGACCATAAATATGTTCCACCTGTAGGCAATCCAGTAGCTACTATTGTTGCAATTTCACCATCACAAATAAGGGCGCTTGTAGCTGTTGCTGTTGGAATTGGATTAACTGCTAGAAGTCGCGTGGCTGTGGCAAAACAATTGTTTAAAGAGGTGTAAAATACTGAGTAGCTAGTTGAAAAAGTTGGGGAAACTGTGATTGAAGATGTCGGGTTGGCATTCGACCAAAAGAAATCCCCACCTGCTGGACTTGCAGTAGCAATTAGTATTGCTGTACCACCCGTACAAATGGAAGTATCTGTAATTGTAACTAGCACCTGAGGATATACGATAATCGTCATTGTTGCAGTATAACCACATTGACCAATCCCTGGAGTAAAAGTGTAAGTCGTTGTATCAGTATTGTTTATTGCAGGGCTCCAAGTTCCTGAAAAACCATTTAATGAACTTGTTGGAAGAGCCAAGGGGTCTCCAAAACAAATAGGCGATATTTGAGAGAAGTTTGAATTATCATTCGCAATAACTGTCAAATTTATGGTAACTAAACTATCACATCCGTTTGCCGCGATTAAATTTGCTACTTGCGTTCCAGCTGCACTAAAGGTTAAAGAGTTCATTGAAAATGGTAAGTTACTTGAGCAGATAGTAGTGTCAACTATAACATTAAAATTCCCAAGTAGTGGCTGAACTGTTAAGGGCACTAATGCTGATATACAAAACCCATTAGTGCTTATTATGGTGAAAGACGTTCCAGAAGTAATATTGCTAATAAGTCCAATTGCATCTATTGTTGGTCCGCTTGGATTGAATGTATAAATTAGCGTGTTGTCGTAATTACTTATCGTTGCTATTTCGTCTGACAAACAAGTTTCTGCTAATGTTGCAAAAGTAGGGTCTGCTGGTGTAATTAATTGAATATCTATTGTAAACGGAGCAGAATCTATTGAACAGAAACCATTATTACTAGTTATTGTGTAAGGTGAACCTGTAGCCATATTAGTAATAACACCAGTTGTTACATCTAAGGTTGGACCGCTTGGTGTAAAGGTGTAGTTAAGGGTGTTGTCGTAATTACTTAAGGTTGCTGTACCATCTAATAGACAAGTTGCTGCAGTTGTATCTATAAGCGGAGCTGCTGAAGTTATTAATTGTATGTCAATTATAAATGGCGCGGAATCTAAAGAGCTACAAGATGCATTGGCGCTTTTTAAGGTGAAAGAGGTGCTAGCAGTTAAATTACTGATAACACCAGTTGTTACATCTACTGTTGGACCGCTTGGTGTGAATGTGTAATTTAATGTGTTATCGTAATTACTTACTGTTGCTGTTCCGTCTGACAAACAAGTTGCAGCTGTTGTATCTACAAGCGGCGTCACTGGTGTACTTAATTGAATATCTATTGTAAATGGTGTCCATTGTAGCTTGTTACTGTGTAGGGTGTGCCAGCAGTTATATTACTAATAACACCAGTTGTTATATCTTCTGTTGGGCCGCTTGGCGTGAAGGTATACGTATACCCTGCAACAAAATTGCTAATAGTTGCAGTTCCGTTTGCTAAACAAGTAGGAGCAACAATTATAATAGTAGGAGCAGGTGACGTAATTAATTGAAAATCTATAGAAAATATTGCAGAATTTAAAGAGGTACAAGATCCATTAAAACTTGTTACTGTGTATTGTGTGACAGAAATCATATTGCTAATAACACCGCTTGCATCAACTGTAGGTCCGCTTGGTGTGAAAGTGTAATTTATTGTGTTATCGTAATTACTTACCGTTGCTGTTCCATCTGACAAACAAGTTGCTGGTGCTGTTAAAATAATAGGAGCTGCTGGGGTAATTAATTGGGCATTTATACTAAAGGAAAGTGAATTTAAAGAGGTGCAGAATCCATTGTAGCTTGTTACTGTGTAGGGTGTTCCAGTAGTCATATTACTAATAACGCCAGTTGTTATATCTACAGTTGGACCGCTTGGTGTGAAGTTATACGTATTCCCTGCAACAAAATTGCTAATAGTTGCAGTTCCGTTTGCTAAACAAGTAGGAGCAACAATTATAATAGTAGGAGCAGGTGGCGTAATTAATTGAAAATCTATAGAAAATGCTACAGAATTTAAAGAGGTACAAGATCCATTATTACTTGTCACTGTATAACTTATCCCTGCAATCATGTTGCTAATAAGGCCACTTGAATTTACTGATGGGCCACTTGGAGAAAAGACATAAGTTTGCCCAAAAACATAATTACTAATTGTTGCTGTTCCTACTGAAGAGCAAGATGCTGGTGAAGTTACAATAATAGGAACTGCTGGGGTAATTAATTGGGCAGATATAATAAATGAAGTGCCCGCAGAAATACAAAATCCATTAGAACTTGTTACTGTATAAATCGTGCCTACAGCCAAACCATTGATTTCTCCTAATGTTCCAACCGTCGGACCAATTGGATTGAAGTCATACATTTGGCCAACAACATAATTACTAATAGTTGCAGTTCCGTTTGAAAAACATGTTGCGGCTGTAGTTGCAATAATAGGAGCTGGTGGCGTAATTAATTGAAAATCTATAGTAAATTGAGAAGAATTTAAAGAGGTGCACAATCCATTAGAGCTTGTTAATGTGTAACTTGTCCCTGCAGTCATACCGCTGATTCCACCGCCTGCACCAACTGTTGGGCCAATAGGTGTAAAGACATAGGTTTGCCCAGATACATAATTGCTAATAACTGCTGTTCCTACTGAAGAACAAGTTGCTGGTGCATTTAAAATAGTTGGAACTGGTGGGGTAATTAATTGCGCATTTACACTAAAGGAAACAGAACTTGATGATGCACAAGCTCCAATATTACTTGTAACAGTATAATTTATACCTGCAGTCATGCCACTAATAAGACCTAAAGCATCAATTGTTGGGCCAAGAGGTGTAAAAACATACGTTTGTGTTACATCATAATTACTAATGCTTGCTGTTCCGTTTGAAGAGCACGTTGCAGGACTTACAACTACAGTTGGCAGAGCTGGTAAAGTGATAGCTGAAACAATTAAGTTAGCCAGAGGAGGTGAAGCACAACCTCCTGCAGTACTATTAACCTGATAGATACCAGAAGCCAAATTTGAAAAAATTCCTGTGGTATTTGTTATCGCTGCAACTACTGGGTTAGTTCCTGTTAAAGTATAGCTTGTTCCTGAGGCTGCAACTGGACTTGTAACTGTAATAGTACCCGATGGAGTAGAACAAGTTGGTTGTGCACTTACACTTGCTACAGGTGTGCCAGGTGGCGGAGGTGGATTAATAATTAGGGTTGGAATTGTCTTAACGCAACCATTTGCATCTGTTAAAGTTAAAGTATAAGTTCCGGCAAGTAAATTTGGAATTGTATAGCTGCCTCCACTTGCGTTAATCTCATTGCCAGCTGGACTTGTTAAGATTGTGGAGCTTGCTTGATTAAACCACGAAATATTGTAAGGAGCAGTGCCTCCATTTGCTTGTAAAGTAACTGATCCTGAACCACAAGAATAAGTTGTTGTGCCAGTTTGCTGAAACAAAAGAGTTGGTGGGGCAGCTATTGTGGGGTAAAACATATACGCACCACAACCTGTACTATATGAAGTTAAGTTAGTTGTAGTCCCACTTGGCCACACACCAATTGATTGGTTCGATGCATTATTTCCTACAATATTTGCAGGAGAAGAATAAGTGCCTACTGGACCTGAATTTGTAGTTGTAAATGCATTAGTTGGTCCTGAAATTGGAGATAAACTTGTATAATATATATAACCTGTAAATGGTGAAGTTAAAGTAGATGTTCCAGACCATGTTGAAGTACCAGTAGTAACTGAGCCAGGGCAATTAGGGCAAATTTCTGCATTTGTATTTAAAGAACCTCCTGTACCACTATTTACTGAAGTCCCATTATAAGTAATATTATAACTTAATGGTAAAGCTGCCCCAGTAGTTATACTACCTGCACTATTTGTATTATTTGCAGTTAGTGGCGGAACAATGGACGTGGAATTCCAACCATGGTTAGGGCCAACGGTTACTATATATTGCCCCGTTCCTGGAGAACCAGCACAAAGTGAGGGATTTACAGCTATTTTTGCTTGAAAAGGAGCCATGATTACCTTACGCTGTCTTGATGGCTGCGCTGTAATAATACATGCAGTACTAGTATGCGTATAGAAGCGAATAGTTCCAGTAAAGGTTGCAGTCCAGTAAATGCCATTATTTCCATTTAAGCCCGAGAATAGTGGAGCTCCAGTTGCATCATTTGCAATTGTTATAAAATCAGATGCTTGTGCAGTACCTGATATTAAACTTTGAAAATTGTATTGGTAGCCGACTATTACCGACACCCTTGAGTATTGGCCTGTTGTTGTTGGACCAAGAATCGTACCACCTACAGTACATGAAGGAATAAAAGGATTAGGACTAGTTCCATTTGAAAGTGCCCCTGTTGTGCACTGCCCAAAAACCATACGATTAGCTCCGGCTAAAAACAGAATTAAAGAAATAAGCCTTAAGTAATTCAGCATGCTTGTTCGATCTTAAAAGAGTGCAATAAATTTACTCTTTTAGAACGAATTTATGAAATTTTAGTTGCTTTTTTTGATTAGAATTTAGAACTCAAAAGTCTCCATAAACTTGGTGGTAAAATTTCCCTTGCAGAAATCTTCGTTTTGCATCAGTTTTTGATGAAAAGGAATCGTTGTCTTTATACCTTCAATAATGTATTCATCAAGTGCTCTTTTCATTTTTAAAATTGCTTCTTCGCGGGTTTGAGCAACTACAATTAACTTAGAAATCATAGAGTCATAATTCGAAGGAATCGTATATCCAGCATACACATGCGCATCAATACGAACCCCATGTCCGCCGGGACAATGGTATTCTGTTATTTTTCCCGGGCAAGGACGAAAATCCATAGCAGGATCTTCCGCATTTATTCTGCATTGTATTGCATGCATAATTGGATAATAATTTTTACCAGAAATCTTTTCTCCTGCAGCAATTTTAATTTGCTCTTTTATGAGATCAAAATTAATAACCTCTTCAGTGATCGTATGTTCGACTTGAATTCGCGTATTCATTTCCATAAAATAGAAATCGCGATTTTTATCCACAAGAAATTCTACCGTTCCAACTCCTTCATACTTTACAGCTTTTGCTGCTTTTATAGCCGCAACTCCCATTCTTTCGCGCAGTTCATCTGTCATGAAAGGAGATGGCGTTTCTTCCACTAATTTTTGATGGCGACGCTGAATCGAGCAGTCTCTTTCTGACAAATGGCAGGCATTTCCATATTGATCTCCCGCAATTTGAATTTCAATGTGTCGTGGTTCAAGAATGTATTTTTCCATGTACATTCCATCATTTCCAAAAGCTGCTGCAGATTCTTGTCTTGCAGAATCCCAAGCTGATTCTAATTCAGATTCTTCCCACACAATTCGCATGCCCTTTCCGCCACCTCCAGCTGTTGCTTTGAGAATAACGGGGTATTTGATTTCTTTTGCTATTTTTTTTGCTTCAGGAATTGAAGTCAATAAACCCTTTGAGCCAGGAATGCAAGGAACTCCGGCTTTTATCATAGTTGCTTTAGCAGATGCTTTATCGCCCATTCCTGCGATTTGCTCCGGTAAAGCGCCAATAAATTTAATGCCGTGTTCTTGACAGGCCTTTGAGAACTTTTCATTTTCAGAAAGGAAACCATATCCTGGATGAATTGCATCTGCATTGGTAATTTCTGCAGCTGCCAAAATATTAGGAATCGACAAATACGATTTCGCACTCATTGGTGGACCAATACAAACAGCTTCGTCAGCAAAGCGAACAGGCAAACTATCTTTATCTGCTGTAGAATAAACGGCAACCGTTTTAATTCCCATTTCTTTACACGTTCGAATAATTCTTAAAGCTATTTCCCCGCGATTTGCTATTAATATTTTATTAAACATCCCTGATTTTTTGGTTATATGCTTTTAAGATGGGTCAACCAAAAATAATGGTTGATCATAATCCACAGGATTTGAATTGTCGACAAGTACTTTTATTATTTTACCAGAAATTTCAGCTTCAATTTCATTGAAGGTTTTCATGGCTTCGATGATACACAGTTTATCTCCTTTTTTAATATCTGTCCCTACTTCTACAAATGCTGGTTTATCTGGACCTGCAGTTCGGTAAAAAGTTCCAATCATTGGAGATTTTATCGTGATGTACTTCGAGTCATTCGCTTCCTCAACGGTATTTGTTGGAGCACTTGGCGCTACAGGCATCGAAACTGGCGCTGCAGCTGGGAGTATTTGTTGACTTGGCACTGCTTGCTGCATGTAAATAGGTTGGTCAGCTTGCGTGTTCATGCCACCTTTGATGATTACTTTAAATCCTTCGCGTTCGATTTCAACTCTCCCAATACCTGTTTTAGATACAAGTTTAATTAGGTCTTTAATTTCTTCTAAATTCATTGCTATGATTTTTTACAAAGTTAAACTTTTTATGAATTGTAAGCCCATTTTAAATAAATCGAGCCCCAAGTAAATCCTCCACCAAAGGCAGAGAGTATAATGTTATCGCCTTTTTTTAACTGTTTTTCATAATCCCACAAACACAAAGGTAAAGTGCCCGCAGTTGTATTTCCATATTTTTGAATGTTTATCATGACTTTATCATTTGAAACACCCATTCTATTTGCTGTTGCATCTATAATTCTAAGATTTGCCTGATGAGGAACAAGCCAAGCAACATCCTCACTGCTAAGATTATTTCTTTCCATGATTTCTACAGAAACATCGGCCATTTTAGTAACTGCAAATTTAAAAACTTGAAGTCCTTCTTGCTTGACAAAATGCATCTTTTTTTCAACACTATCAATAGTTGCAGGATTTACAGAACCTCCGCCCTGCTGAATAAGAAATTCTCTTCCTGAGCCATCTGTTCTTAGAATATGATCTTGGATTCCAAGTCCCTCCTCGTTTGGTTCTAATAAAACTACACCTGCTCCATCCCCAAAAATAATGCAGGTTGTGCGATCGGTATAATCAACAATTGAGGACATTTTATCAACTCCTACAACAAGTACTTTTTTATACCTGCCATTTTCAATAAATTGCGAAGCTGTTGTTAGCGCAAATAAAAACCCTGAGCAAGCAGCCAAGAGATCAAAGCCCCAAGCATTTGTCATTCCAACTTTATCACATAAAATATTTGCAGTACTTGGAAATAAGTGATCTGGAGTAACACTTGCTAAAACAACTAGCTCGATTTCGAGTGGATCAATATTTTTTTTCTTTAGTAAACTTTTTACAGCTTCAGCTGCCATATCAGAAGAAGCGCCATTTTTCATGATTCTTCGTTCCTTAATTCCTGTTCGTGTTGTTATCCACTCATCAGAAGTGTCAACAATTTTAGTGAGGTCTTCATTGCTTAAAATATGTTCAGGAACATATCCTTGAACGCCCGTAATAGCAGCAGTTATTTTATTCATAAATTAATTAAAAGCATCGTTAACTTTCATCGCTAAACCAGAGCTTGCAACCTCATGAGCATGCAAAATCATATTTTTAACAGCAATGTCATTTGAAATCCCGTGGCCAATAATAACATTTCCCTTTACACCTAAAATTGGAGTCCCACCATAATTCTCGTAATTAAAACGATCAAAATACTCATCGTTTATCCCTCGTTTTTTCATAAGAGAATAAATACCTTCGGCTTGTTTTAAAACTACATTTCCAGTAAATCCATCACAGACAATTACATCTGCTTTTCCAGAAAAAATATGTCGGCCTTCTAAGTTTCCAATGAAATTAATCTCATCTGATTCGGCAAGTAATTTGTAGGTTGCGATTGTCAATAAATTTCCCTTTGATTCTTCCTCTCCAATGTTTAAGAGTGCCACTCGGGGTTTTTCAATGTTATGAACATGCTGCGAATAAAGAGATCCTAAAACAGCAAATTGGTACAAGACATCGGCTTTACAATCTGCATTTGAACCGACATCTAATAAAATAGTTTTGGAACCATCTATAGCTGGAAGTGTTGAAGTTATGCAAGGCCTAATAACTCCAGCGATTGTATTCAATTTATACATCGACCCCACCAACATTGCTCCAGTATTTCCAGTACTTGAAAATGCATGTAATTCTCCTTTTGCAAGTTGATTAAATCCTACAGCAATTGAACTATTTGGTTTTTTACTAAGTGCTCGGGTTGGATGATCGTGAAAAGTGATTACTTCTGGGGCATGAATTATTTCAAATAAACCATCAGCAATATTTCTTTCTAATAAACCTGAAATTATTTGTTCTTCATCGCCAATCAATACAATAATGGCGTCACCTTTTAATTCTTTTTGTGCTAAAATAGCGCCATCAAGATTTGCAGCAGGAGCGAAGTCGCCACCAGAAATATCTATTCCGATTTTCATTTAAGAAATTTTTGTTGATTACTCAACAACTTCTTTTTCGGCTAAAACTTTTCCTTTGTAGTATAATTTGCCTTCATGCCAATGAGCATGGTGAAATAGGTGCGGCTGTCCAGTTGTAGGGCAAGTAGCAACATTGCTTGCAACAGCATTTATGTGTGTTCTTCGTTTATCTCTACGTGTTTTGGAAATTTTTCGTTTCGGATGTGCCATAACTTTATTATATAATTATCAATTTAAATTTTTCAATGCTGCCCACCGTGGGTCAACCTCATCATCTTTGTCTTTTTTTGGTTCAGGTGTTGAATATTTCTTAATCAGTTGAACCATTTCTTTTTCGCATTCGCCTTCTTCATGTATTGGTCTAGATGGAATAGAAACTACAATCAATTCATAAATTGCTTGTTGTACGTTTATTTCATAACTGTCAAAAGGAATAACTATAAGATTTTCATCCTCTTCATTCTCGTTTCCAAATTTGTAATAAACAGTCATTTCGCCTTCTACTTCGATGTCCATTTGTTCATTGCAGCGGGAACAAGTTCCTTTTACAGTGCCACAAACTTCGAAATCAGCTACGAGCATTGACTCCTTTTTTTCTAAATCCAACCAAACTTTTAAATTACCTTTTTCAATTATAGAAAATGGCAAAGACTCAAAGAACGTATCGTCAATATCTAATTCAAAATCGTGGTATCCAATTTTTAATCCAACAAAGGGTATTTCAAATTGACTTTTCACGAGCTGATTTTAAATTATACCAAAACGAAGGGCAAAGATACTATTTTTCTTTAAAAAGAAAAAATCATTTTACTCATCTCGGCTACTATTCTTTTTGCTTTTGTCTTCAGGAGTAAAAGGAAGTGGATTTGCATGAATTAATTTTTGGAATTTCCGCGTCCTAAAAATATCAAGCGCCATATAGATCGCACTTCTAAAAGACTGCTCTGAAGCACAATTTTTTCCTGCAATATCAAAGGCAGTTCCGTGATCAGGAGAAGTTCGAACAATTGGCAAACCTGCAGTAAAATTAACTCCATCATCAAAAGAAAGGGCTTTGAAAGCTGCTAGACCTTGATCGTGATACATCGCTAAAACACCATCGTATTGATTTCTCGCTGGAGAACCAAAATAACCATCTGCGGCAAAAGGTCCAAAAGCTAAGATTCCTTCAGCTTTACAAAATTGAATCGCAGGTTGAATAGTTTCAGATTCTTCAGTGCCTAGTTTTCCATTTTCGCCAGCATGCGGATTTAAACCAAATACAGCTATTTTAGGTTTAGTGAGATTAAAATCTTTTTTCAAGCTTTGCTCAAATGCTTTTATTTTTTCAATTATTAAGTCTTTGGATAAATTCTTACTGATTTCTTTAATTGGAATGTGACTTGTTACAAGTGCAACCTTAAGTGTTGGAGAAACTAAAATCATTAGAGCCTCTTTGACAGCAGATAAATCTGCTAAATACTCCGTATGACCCGGGAATTTAAATCCTGCTTTTATCATTCCGTCTTTAGAAAATGGCGCAGTTACTAGAACATCAATTTTCCCTTCAGAAATATCTTGTGTAGCAGCTTCCAATGCTTTAAAAGCATATAGACCTCCTTTTTCCGTTCCTTGCCCCACTGATAATTCTACTTCTTCTGTCCAAACATTTACAACATTCACATTATTTTCAAGTGCTTGACTCGCATTTTTACAGATTTGAATGCTAAAATCATCCATTTCCAATAACGCTTGATAATGCGACAAAACTTTTTCAGAACCATAAATTATCGGCGTAAAATCCTTAAGAATTCTAGCGTCACGCAATGCTTTTAGAATAATTTCAGGCCCAATTCCATTGATATCTCCAATGGTTATCCCAACTTTAATTAAAGGTTGGGTTTCTGTATCGATTTCCATTAAGACGAGTGGTTTTTTAAAAATTGATACAATAAACGCACACCTGAACCAGTGCCCCCTTGACCTTTATAATCTTCTCGACTATCAAGCCAAGTTGGACCTGCAACATCCATATGAATATAAGGTGCTTTTAAAAAATGTTCTAAAAATTTTCCGGCGGAAATCATACCTGCATTTGGTCCGCCGATATTCTTCAAGTCTGCAATTTTAGATTCCATGTGTTTTGCATAATCATCCCAAAATGGAAAGCGAACAACGCGCTCATGCACTTCATTTCCAGCTTTCTCTAATTCTTCAAAATAGTGATTTTTAGCATTTCCCATAATTATGCTAGCTTCCGTTCCGATTGCACGTAAAGCTGAGCCAGTTAAAGTTGCTGCGTCTATTACAATTTCTGGGTCGTACTTCATGGAATAAGAAAGGGCATCTGCCAAAATCATTCTTCCTTCAGCATCCGTATTTAAAACCTCAACACTTGAGCCATTGTACATTGTGATTACATCGCCCGGAGTGTATGCATTTCCTCCCGGTCGATTATCTGTCGCTGGAATTAATACAATGATGTGCAACTTTAATTTTTGCAAAGCTGCCAAATACAATGCTCCAGCAACAGCAGCAGCGCCAGCCATATCACATTTCATGCAATCCATAGAACCTGGAGTTGGTTTTAAACTTAAGCCACCCGTATCGTAAACAACGCCTTTTCCAACTAAGACAATTGGTTTTTTATTAAGCGCTTTTTTGTGCTTGTACTCTGCTATTGTAAATGTTGGAGGATCAATAGAGCCTTTATTAACTGCCAATAAACCTCCCATTTTTAACGATTCTATCTGGGTTTTTTCTAATACTTGGACTTGAAAATTTGCTTCTTCACCTAATTTAACAACAGCTTCAGCTAATTGCAAGGCATTTAAATCAGAAACCGGCGTATTTACAGCATCTCTCGCCCAAAAAACTGCTTTAATGGTATCATTTAATTCGTCAATTTTTTCTTTTTCTACCTCATCAGATAAAATAATCTCTGTTAAAGTATGCTTCTTAGGTTTACTTAAGTATTTCAAAAATTGATAATTTGTTAAGGCGATACCTTCGGCAAGGAAACACGAATTTTTTGATTTCCCGCTAATTAAAATTGCTTCACAATCAGCACAAATCATATCGTGAATTCGAGAACCTATAACACGCAATTCTTCAGGTTTTTGATCGTCAAAAACAAAAAATATAAAACTATTTGAAAGCCTTAAATAATCAAATTTCTTTGTGCCAGCAATAATTCCGGCAATACTATGAGAAAATTGCGGATCGAAATCTTTGCTTTTACTTTTCTTATCGATTAAATAAATGCAACTGCTATTTTCTTTATTTGTGGCTTCTTGTTTTACTAAAATCATGGTGGTGTTTTTTGTACAAAGTTAATGAAGTTAAACTTTCAATTAAGAAAAAAGTTGGGCGCTTTCTTTTTCGAGGAATTTTTCAATCAATCGAGGGATTGGAAAGTCATCAATTTGTGAGGGAAATAATTTTTGCTCCCCCTGCTGAAGATTTATTTTTTTTACGCGCTGAAATACAAAAGTTGCAAATATATGCTGATGCGATAAGATGTGTTTGTTCTCTTTTGAAACAAAGTCAAAGTTATGAGCTTGCAGAAAAGTCGCCTTTTTTTCCTGAGAAGTAAATTCAAAAAGTGGGAATTGAAATAAGTTTTGCCAAATATCCTTCTCAGTTCTTTTTATCATGACGATTTTTCCTTCAGCGTCTTGAGCTATTTTAAAAACAAAATAACGGGGACTTATCTTCACTTTTTTATTTTTCGCCGGGCGAATTTTAATTGTGCCCGCAGCAAATGAAAGACAAGAAAATTGAAGGGGACACTTTTCACACAAGGGATTTGCGGGTAAACAGTGAAGCGCTCCAAATTCCATGATTGCTTGATTGTAGATATTTGGAACTTCAGAAGAAATTAATTCATTCGCCAAATTTTGGAATTCTTTTTTCCCAATTCCTGAATCAATTGGAGTTTCAACATTAAAAACCCGACTTAAAACTCTGTATACATTGCCGTCAACTACAGCTTTAGATTCATTGTAGGCAAAAGATGCAATTGCAGAAGCTGTATAAACCCCAACGCCTTTCAAGAGAATCAGCGCTGCAAAATTTTTGGGAAATTCACCTTTTAAATCAAAATAAATGTATTTTGCAGTTGTGTGTAGATTTCTTGCTCTGCTGTAATACCCAAGTCCCTGCCATAAATTCAATACTTCTTGTTCATTCGCTTGCGCCAAATCTTTAATTGTTGGAAAGCGCTTTATAAACTTTAAATAATAGGAGGTGCCCTGCTCAATTCTTGTTTGCTGTAAAATTATTTCACTCAACCAAATAAAATAAGGATTGGTGGTCTCTCGCCAAGGAAGATTTCGTTTATTTTGATGGTACCATGAAATTATAGTTGCTTGAAATTCAGGCATTTGATAAATAGTTGATAAATATTTTGTGAAAATTAAAAATATATTCTTTTTGAACTATACTTTTGTGCGCAATAATAGATTATTTAACCTAATAAAAATTACAAATGACCAAAGCAGAGATCGTTGCAGACATTGCATTAGAAACAGGATTAGAAAAAACAGAAGCCCTTCGTGCAGTGGAGGCTTTTATGAATTCCATTAAATCATCTTTAAGTAAAGGAACAAATGTTTATTTAAGAGGTTTTGGAAGTTTTATTGTGAAAGAACGCGCAGAAAAAACAGGGCGAAATATTTCCAAAAAAACAACAATTATTATTCCAGCTCACAATATCCCTTCTTTTAAACCTTCAAAAACGTTTGTTGCTGAAGTAAAAAGCAAGGTGAAAATTAAATAATATAGCCGCGTTTATTAATTTCCAAAAAAAAGCTTAACTTTGCTCTCCTTATTGTTTAGGTAAAACAACTTATTTGGAATTTAAGAACACTAAAATATAGCATTATGCCAAGCGGTAAAAAAAGAAAAAGACATAAAATGGCTACGCACAAGCGTAAGAAACGACTTCGAAAAAATCGTCACAAAAAGAAGAAATAATCTTCTAATGATTTCATAATGAAGCTCAGTGTTAATAGCGCTGAGCTTTCATTGTATAAACCTATAAAAATCATATTGTGAATTTAGAATTAGTCGTTGACGCTCGTAACACTGGTATTTGGCTTGCTCTTTTGCGTGATGGGAAACTCATAGAGTTACACGAAGAAAGAGGAAATACAGATTTCGCCGTAGGCGATGTCTATTTAGGTCGTATAAGAAGAGTGGTTCCAAGTTTAAATGCTGCTTTCGTGGATGTTGGCCACGAAAAAGATGCTTTCCTCCATTACTTAGATTTAGGATTACAATACAACTCTTTTGCAAAATTTGTAAAGGATTCAATTCATGGAAAACAAAATGTTCCAGATTTGATGTATTTCAAAATGGACAAAGATTTGCAGAAAGATGGGAAAATGACTGAAACAGTATCCTCTTCTCAACAAGTTTTAGTGCAAGTCGCTAAAGAACCAATTTCAACTAAAGGTCCGCGTTTATCTGCTGAGGTTACACTAGCAGGAAGATACATTGTTTTAGTGCCATTTTCTGAAAAAATTTCTGTCAGTCAAAAAATCAAGGATAATGCTGAAAGAGCGCGCCTTAAAGAATTAATGGATCGTATTAAGCCAAAAAACTTTGGTGTTATCATTCGAACTGTAGCAGAACACAAGGCAACTATTGATCTTGAGAATGACTTGCAGAATTTATTAGATAAATGGAAAACTATTCACGAAAACCTTAAGGGAGGGAATTCTCCAAAAAGGATTTTAGGAGAATTAAATACCACAACATCAATTTTAAGAGATCTATTAAATGCCGATTTTACAAATATTCATGTTAACGACGAGAAGTTACTTGCAGAAATGAAGGAGTATATTTCAGCGAATGTTCCAGGGAAAGAGAAAATCCTAAAGCATTACGATGGAAAATTGGCGATTTTTGAAAAATTTGAAATCAGCAAACAAATAAAAACATTGTTTGGAAAGAAAGTTCAAATGCCAAGTGGCGCATATTTAATTATTGAGCATACTGAAGCAATGCATGTCATTGACGTGAACAGTGGAAATCGAAAAGGCGCTACAGGTCAAGAAGCAAATGCCTTAGCAACAAATTTAGAGGCAGCAGAAGAAATTGCGCGCGTACTTCAACTAAGAGATATGGGCGGAATCATTTGTGTTGATTTTATTGATATGCATGACAAAGAAAACAATAAAATTCTTTTTGAAAAAATGAAGAGTTTTATGAAATCTGATCGCGCAAAACACAACCTTATTCCTCCTTCAAAATTTGGTGTAATTGAAATTACGCGACAACGTGTTCGCCCTGAAACAGAGATTAAAACTGCAGAAGTTTGTCCAACTTGTTCTGGAAGTGGTGAAATTACGGCGAGTATCCTTTTTGCAGAAGAAATTGAAAATAACTTAAATTACTTACTTGCTGATAGAGGTTTAAAAGATATTTCCTTACTTGTTCATCCTTATTTAGCAGCTTTTTTCAAAAAAGGATTGGTTTCTAAACAAATGAAATGGTTTTTGAAACACAAGAAGTGGATCCCGGTGAGAGGAATTACAGAACTTAATCTTTTAGAGTATTCATTTGTTGACAAACACAACGAAGAGATTATAGTTTAATGTTTCCAAAAAAGTATTCAAAAGAACAAATTATCTTAAAGTTGGAAGCGTATTGCGCATACCAAGAAAGGTCTTTGTTTGAAATAGAAACAAAGTTAGCTTCACTCAATTCATCTCCCTCTGATTTAACAAACATACTAACTCATTTAAAAGAATGCAATTTCTTCAATCAAGAGCGCTTTGCAGTTACTTATGCAATTGGAAAATTCCGAAACAATAAATGGGGCAAACAAAAAATAAAAGCTGGCTTATTTCAAAAGAAAATTAATACTGATTTAATTTCAAAAGCATTATCGTCAATTGATATAACAGAGTATAAATCAATGGCTCAAAATTTATATGAAAAAAAATGGATTTCGCTTAAATCAGAAAAAAATGATTTTGAGAGAAAACAAAAAACCCTTCGATATTTACAATCAAAGGGCTTTGAATACGATGAGATTTCAAATTTATGTTAACTACTTAGCTTGAATAAAGGAATTTGCTTCTGCAATCCATACTGAAGGTCCACCAGCGCGATATCCTGTATTTCCAAGACTTGTGAAGTTAGTTTTTCCATCTATTTTATCAGGGCGAACAAAATGAATTGTAGGATATCCCTGAACTCCAAACTGTTGTTGCAATAAGTTATTTTGTTGCTGCAATTCGGTGCTTTGCTTACTTTTATTTTTTGGGAAATCAATATCTACTAATACAACATTATCGTTTGCCCATTCAATAAACTCTGGCATGTAAAAAACTTCTTTCTGTAGTCTAATGCACCATCCACACCAATCACTTCCTGTGAAAAATAACATAAGGGGTTTTTTTTCTTTTGTGGAGATTTCTATTGCTTTTACAAGGTCTGTATGCCATGTTAATTTTTCAACCTGAGAAAATAATGAGCTACTGATAAATAATAAAGTGCTAAAAAGTATAGTTTTCATATAATGTATTTTAATGTGAAATTAATAATTAAATTCTGTATTTCAAAAACCGTGCAATTTTTTTCTATTCTTGTAAATAAAATTTTGTGATGTAAAAAGCAATATGCGAGGTTATTTGCGATTTATGCAAATTGAACTCACTAGATTACGAAAATTAATTATCTTTTTTGTTAAAATCAAGTTATCTTTGATTAATTATAACTTATACAACTATGAAAATTTTTACTTTATCATTCTTTCTTTTTGGTGCAGCGACTTTATTTGCTCAAACACAAACTGTTCGCGGAAAGGTCTTCGATAGTGAAACAAACTTTCCTTTAATTGGTGTTAAACTTAGCATCCAAGTTAATGAAACAGATTTACTTCGTGTTTTATCCAATGCTGATGGGGAATTTGAAATTAAAAATGTACCTGTTGGAAAATATAGTTTAGAGGCAACATATGCTTTGTATAATCCTAAATCTTCCACAATTGAAGTAGGTTCCGGACGAGAAGTTATTGTCAATGTTCCAATGGCTGAAATGATTGTCTTACAAAAAGAAGTGACTGTTACTGCAAAAAGAAAAGGAGAAGTATTAAATAACATGGCGCTCCTTTCTACACAACAATTTAGTGTTTCAGAAACAAATCGTTATCCTGGTTCTAGGATGGATCCGGCTAGGATGGCTTCAAATTTTGCTGGTGTTGGAGGTTCTGATGATTCCAGGAACGACATCGTGGTTCGTGGAAATTCTCCCCTTGGCGTTTTATGGCGCGTAGAAGGTGTTGATATTCCAAATCCGAATCATTTTTCGATTTCCGGAAGTTCTGGCGGACCAGTTTCTATTATCAACAACAAAATACTTGGCAATTCAGATTTTCTCATGAGTGCATATCCTGCTGAATACGGAAATAGTACTGCCGGAGTATTTGACTTAAAATTGAGAAATGGAAATAATAAACAGCTTGAATTTACCGGTCAATTTGGCTTTCTGGGTACAGAGTTTTTAGCTGAGGGGCCAATGGGTAAAAAAGGGAAAGCTTCCTTTTTGGTAATGGGAAGATATTCTACTTTATCGCTCTTTAATAAATTGGGGATAAAAATTGGAACAGATGCAGTTCCAGTTTATGGCGATGCTGCCTTTAAGTTTAATTGGGTTTTGAAAAATAATGCACAATTATCCTTTTTTGGAATTGGGGGAAAAAGCCAAATTGCAATCAAAATTTCGGATCAAAAAAAGGTTACAGCTGACTTATATGGCGATGGAGACAGGGATCAATATTTTGGAACAAGCATGTATTTTTCTGGATTTAATTACAAAAAGACACTTGGTGAAAAGACATTTTTTACCGCAACTCTGGCAGCTGCGATTGAAGATCAACACACCAAACACGACTATTTAAAAGGAAGGAAGATTGAGGGTGACTCAATAAAAATAGATGCAATCTACAACATGCTGGCTTATACCTTTAAAATAGCAAAGATTTCAGCTTATGCTGCTATCAATCATAAAATAAATACTCGGCATACGATTAAAGCTGGAGTTAATTTTGACCTAATGCAACTCAATCAAATAGATTCTGTTTTAGTTTATCTAGATACAGCAGGAAAATATAAAGTTCGTTGGAATTATACTGGATCGGCATTACTTGCTCAGCCATTTGTGCAATGGAAATGGCGTGTAAATGAAAATATGGATATATCTGCTGGCTTGCATGCTCAGTATTTTTCATTGAGTAATAGCATAAGTCCTGCTGAACCTCGAGTTGGAATGAAATATCGAATGAAAGGATCTCAATCAATTTCTGCAGGAGCAGGCATGCACAGTCAAATACAACCTATTTATACCTACACATTTGATAAATATGGAACAGGCAATTATTACAATCAAAACATGGATTTCACACGAAGTTTACATACGGTTTTAGGGTATGAAAAATTCTTTGATAAAGGTTTCAGTATTAAATCAGAAGCGTATTACCAACACCTTTATAATGTTCCTGTTGAAGTTAATGCTTCTTCTTTCTCTATGATTAATATGGGAAGTGGGTTTTCAAGAATTTTTGCAGATTCATTGCAGAATACAGGAACAGGCTATAATTATGGACTTGAGTTAACTGTTCAGAAATACTTTGATAAATCTTTTTTCTTCTTGTTTTCTGGAACTCTGTATGAATCAAAGTATACTGGAAGTGATGGAGTTCTGCGCAATACTTCTTTCAATGGAAATTATGTTGCCAATATCTTAGTTGGAAAAGAATTTAAACTAAGTAAAAATCAAGTTTTTGGAATCGGTGGAAAATGTACAGTTGCTGGTGGAAAACGTTATGGATTGGTAGATTCAGTGAAAACAAATGCCAACAAGGAATTATTTTTTAAGGACTCTTTGTTTAATGGGTTACAATTTAAAGATTATTTTCGTGTCGATTTGAAAATAAGTTGGAGAATGAACACCAAAAAAATGACTCATGAAATTGGCCTAGATCTTGTAAATCTATTGAATACAAAAAACTTATTAAGTTTAGCTTATGCTCCTCGCTTGGATCCAAATGACCATTCTCAACCAACTTCTCAAAAAACACAATTGGGATTTTTGCCAATATTCTACTATAAGATAGATTTCAAAGCAAAGGCAAGAGAATAGTGAAAAACAAAGACATTGGTATTTTAATAGGGAAGAAAAATTATTCTGAAAGCAGTTTAATTCTTACCTTCTATACTGAGCTCAATGGACTTTCTAGTTTTATTTTTAAGGGTGCTAGAAAAAAGAAACTAGCTATTTTTCATCTAGGTATTTACGAGCTTACTTTTTTTAAGCGGTCGGAAAGCGAGCTTGGGATTATTAACGCCATGGATTTAGCACTTCCGCTTTCTGAAATTTATTCTAATCCACAAAAAACTATTCTCTGTTTTTTTATAGCTGATGTTTTAAAACAAACCTTAAAAGTTGAGGGTAGAGATGCATTAATCTTTAAATTTATTCGTGAAAAGATTTGCTTATTAGAAGTCAAAACAGATTTATACACATTTCCTTTGGAATTTTTAACAGGCTTAATTGTTAATCTAGGTTATCTACCACACTTTGAAGAAGCTAATGCCTCTTATTTTGACTTGCAAAAAGGAGTTTTTACAGCTATAGAATCTCCCTATTCTTATTTTGTAGATGAGCAAACAGCCGAACAATTAAAAACATATTTTGAAGGGAACTACGAGCAAACTTTTGAGAAAGAAACGACGAAAAAATCACTAGAGCTATTGATTGACTATTACCAAATTCATATTCCAAATTTCCGAATAGATGTTTCCTTAGGTATAATAAAAGACACCTTGTATTCTTATGCTTAAGAATTTTTATTTCTCTTATATTATTATTTTGTAATTTTGATTCTTAATATCACTAAATATATAAATTATGACTAAAAAACTACTTTTTATCTTAACAGTAACATTTGCTTTTTCAGCTAAAGCACAAAACATCCCGAATGCGGGTTTTGAAAGTTGGACGCCAGGTTTTGGATACGATGATCCAAATTCGTGGGGGACTTTAAA
>RFPM01000121.1 GCA_009926125.1 Flavobacteriales bacterium
GTGAAACTTGATGCCCTAGATCGTGATGATTTAAAATTAATTCAAAGTAAACTTTCAAAGCAAAATTGGGAAGCAAACGAAGCGCAATTAGAAAGATATCCAATTACGAAAATCAAGCAGAATTTCTATTTTTCATTCCTTGGAAAAATAAATCAACAGTTTAACCCACAAAATTTAAGTGATCTTGGAGTAATTGTTGGAAAGCCAATCGGTTCAGTTGTAAGTCTTAAAGTCCCACTAAATCAACTTGCAACTATAACTTCACTTCCAGGATTAGAATCTATGCAAATTGCTGCAAAAGTCGAGAATCTGCTAGACAAAGCTATAATAGATATTCGTGCTGATAGTACGCATGCAGGAATTGGCTTACCAGAAGGGTATACAGGAAAAGATGTTTATATCGGTGTTACTGATTGGGGATTTGATTATACTTCTCCAATGTTTTATGATACAAGTCTTTCTGAATCTAGAATTATTGCTGCTTGGGATCAATTTAAAACAAGTGGACCAAGTCCAAATGGATTTGATTATGGGACAGAATATACAAGTCCTCAATCCTTACTTTCGGCTGAATGTGACACATCAAATGTTTACAATTATGGCACTCATGGCACTCATGTTGCAGGTATTGCCGCTGGTAGCGGTGCAGGCTTAGCTTATCGTGGGGTAGCTTTTGAATCAAAATTACTTTTTGTGACTTTTACCATTAATGTTGCCTCAGTTTTAGATGCTTGGGAATGGATGTATCAAAAAGCGCTTGCGGATGGCAAAAGATTGGTAATTAATATGAGTTGGGGGATTTATCACTTTGGAACGCTAGATGGAACATCATTGTTAAGTCAAGCTATTACTGCCTATACTGACTTAGGAGTTATATTTATTAACTCCGGGGGAAATAATGGTAATGTTAATTTTCACCTTAAAAAAACATTTAGTAATGATGTTTTAAAATCTAAAATTGATTTTTACGATTACAATGCAAATGCAAATATGTGGGGACAAAGTATTCACTCATGGGGAGAAGTTGGAAATTATTTTTCGAATGGCCTTATTGTCACAAACAGCGCAGGGCTAGTTTTAGTAGAAAGTCCTTATTACGCTACAAACAATACACCAAGTTATATCGATACATTTTTAGTAGCAGGTTTAGATTCGGTTTGGTACAATATTTCTGCTGATGCTATTCATCCGCTAAACAATAAGCCTCAAATGCGCCTTCGCGTAAAAAACACAAATACTTCCTTGAAAATCCTTTTAAAATCTACTGCAGACACTGGCACTGTTCACTATTGGAATCTTACAGAATTAACAAATGATGTCGGAAATTGGGGCATGCCTTTCTCAACATCTGGGTCTGGAACCAGTGCTGGAAATAATTTAAATGGCATTAGCGAACCTGCTTGTTCAGATGACGTAATTACTGTTGCAGCATATGCAACTCAATACAGTGCTTCTAATGGATCTTTAGTCGGTGGTGGAATCGCTTCTTTTTCAAGTATAGGGCCAAGATACGATGGTGCAATGAAACCAGATATTTCAGCTCCAGGAGTAGCTGTTATTTCATCAATTTCATCTTATACTGATGCTGCATTTACATCTTCTGGGTCTGTTAATTTTAATGGAAGAACATACCATTTCGCTAAATTTTCTGGGACCTCTATGTCATCTCCCATGGTTGCGGGCGTTGCTGCTTTAATTTTAGATGCTAATCCTTACTTATCAGCGCGGCAAGTTAAAGAA
>RFPM01000122.1 GCA_009926125.1 Flavobacteriales bacterium
CGGAACATATAATGGAACAACTACAAATTGCGTAACAGAAATCTTAGA
The DNA here is from genome assembly GCA_009926125.1 of Flavobacteriales bacterium. Taxonomy (GTDB): domain Bacteria; phylum Bacteroidota; class Bacteroidia; order Flavobacteriales_D; family Crocinitomicaceae; genus UBA952. Next base: position 49 of record RFPM01000122.1, read on the forward strand.
TTTAACGATTACTCCAAGTACCACAAATACAACTCTAACAAGCGCTTGTGGAACCTATACATGGGCGAATAATGGACAAACTTATACAGCAAGCGGTATTTATTCGGGAACAACTACAAACTGCATAACAGAAATCTTAAACTTAACGATTACACCAAGTACTTCCAATACAACTCTAATTTCTGCCTGTGGAACATATACTTGGTTAAATAACAGCCAAACTTATACAGTAAGTGGTGTTTATTCTGGGACAACAACAAACTGTGTAACAGAAACCTTGAACTTAACGATTATACCTAATACAACAAATACAACCCTAATTTCTGCTTGTGGAACATATACTTGGCTAAATAACGGACAAACCTATACAGCAAGTGGTACTTATACTGGAACAACGACAAACTGTGTAACACAGACCATAGATTTAACGATTATACCAAGTACTATAAATACTACACCAATAGGCGCCTGTGGAACATATACTTGGCCAAATAACGGGCAAACTTATACAGCAAGTGGAACGTATAGTGGTACAACGACAAACTGCATAACAGAGACCTTAAACTTAACAATTACACCAAGTACGACAAATACAACTCCAATAAGTGCTTGTGGAACATATACTTGGCCTAATAACGGGCAAACCTATACAACAAGCGGCGTCTTCAACGGAACAACAACAAACTGTATTACTCAAGTCTTAAATTTAAGTATAACTCCAAATTCTTCTTTTACTTCCTCAGTAAGTGAATGCGATTCTTATACTTGGTTAAATAATGGGCAAACGTACACTGCAAGTGGTATTTTCAACGGAACGACACTAAATTGTGTTTTACAAGTGTTAAGTTTAGTTATTATTGATTGTCAAACTGATTCAGATAATGACGGTTTAACAGATTATGAAGAGAGTTTTTTATGTACAGCACCCTCTTTATTTGATACTGATGGTGATGGCATATCTGATGGCGATGAAGTAGATCTTGGGTCAGATCCGTGCGATCCATGTAGTCCAAACATTAACTCAGTTAATTGTATAATTGGCATTCATATTCCTACAGCTTTTTCACCAAATGAATCAGGCTTTAGCGAGAACAGTGTATATCAAATCATTGCTGGGCAGGATATAGCGGGAATTGCATTTAAAATCATTGATCGATGGGGAAATATACTCTTTGAAAGTGAAGACAAAGAGTTTCAATGGGATGGTAGCTATAAAGGGCAAAAATGTAATAATGGAGTTTACGCCTATTTTGTAGATGTAAGCTATGCAAACGGGAAAACAGAAAAATTAAGCGGGAATATTACTCTTATCCGTTAATAAACGTTATCCAATCAACTTTTTGCGTCTCATTTAAAACACGAGGCATTTTATTTTGAGATCCTTTTTTGCCTTGAAAAGCTAAAAATTCATGAAATTTTGATGTTTTGATTATGCTAATAATTGGGGTATTTAAATTATATTTTCTTACATAGGCATAATCGTCGTTTAAAGCGCTTATGTTTTTATCTAAGGCCTTAAGTATTTCATCTTGATTGACTTCTTCATCAATTCCTAAAAACCAATGATGACATTGATTTTCGATATCAGCATAAATGGTGAATTCAGAGATGGAGATTTTAAAGTGTGTTGATACGAGTAAAAGTGCCTGGTAGATATTATCTAAAGAAAGATGTTCGCCACATAAA
>RFPM01000123.1 GCA_009926125.1 Flavobacteriales bacterium
AAAAAGATGTTTTCAAAGCAAATGCACAAATTCAACCTGATTTAGATGGTCACGATTATATTATTGAGCGCCAATTAAAACCAGAAGCGCGGGTTGATGTTATTCGTTTTTTAAAAGAACTAGGTGTTCAAGCTTCCGCTATGATTGATGTTTCAGATGGTTTAGCTTCAGAGATTTTGCATATTTGTAAAGCAAGTAATGTAGGATGTCATTTATACGATGAAAAAATCCCAATTGATACTAAAACTTCTATGACCGCGATAGAATTTAATATGGATCCAAGCACCTGTGCATTAAATGGGGGGGAAGATTATGAATTGCTTTTTACGATCAAACAGGAAGATTTCGAAAAAATAAAGGGAAATCCGCATATGACTGTCATTGGACACATGACGGATAAAAAAGAAGGAGTTTATTTAGTAGACAAAAACGGATCTGCTTTAACTTTAAAAGCTCAAGGTTGGAAGCATTTTTAGTCCACTCTTGGAAGATGAATGATTTCTTTCTTTATAATTGAAATTGTAAATTCCCCAAGAATTTTCTCTTGAATTTTCTCTGCTTCTATTAAAGTTCGAAAATCCCCAACTAATAAGTTAAAATTGGGCGCTTCAAAATTCATGTAGGTGTCAATTTTTGGGAAGAGATTAGAGAATTTAGTGCGCGCGTTGTTTACTACAACTTTGTCAGAATCAAAACAAATTTGAATCCTGAAGCCTCCCATAATCGAAGTTCTTTTTTTCTCAACTAATGCATCGATTCTGTTATCCTTGTATACATTTATTTGACCAAAGATTTTAGCGTTAAAATTCATGAGTAAGAAAAGCAAAAAAATAGTTTTTAGAGACATATAAATTTTAATTTCAAAATTAAACTTTTTATTGCTTCAAAATTTAAAAATGCCATATTATTTAGAATCATTTTAAATTAGCTTTTTTTTAATTTTTTTTGTCACAATAGTGTCATTGAATAGTCTTAATCTTCTAATTTTGCAGTCGTAAAAACGCTTTGAATTCGTATTTAATAAAAGAATTTAGTAATTATTTTGATGAAAATATCTAATTCCAAAATTGTTTGAGGCAAGAAAACGTTGGGAGGCAGCTGGCGAAGGTGCTCTAATAATTGAATGGGTAAAAAATAATGCGAAATTGCGCGCAAGCGGTAAGTCTGCTCGTGCAAATGAAATTTTTAATGAATACAAAGGTTCGGTAATGACTGCCTTTACGGATTTAAAGGACGAAGAAGTCATTTCGATTCTTGATTGGGTTGATGCGCAACCTGATCCTGCAACAGCAGCACCACCATCAACTGGAGGACCAGTTACACCAGGAATGGATCCTGAAGAGGAAAGTTCAATGTCTTGGACATGGATTATCTTAGGAGTAATGTTTGTTGTAATCATTATGGCGGTTGGTGGTGTTCGCCGTCAATTAAATATTGCCACTTCAGATCAATTAGATGTTCAAGAAAAATTGACTTATGGAGAAGAATTCAGAGCGTGGGCATGGAAAAATAGATTGTATGCTGGAATTTCTACGCTCGTTATTGTTATTTCTTTAGTTGTTGGAGTTTTACAAGGATTATCAAGGATAAATGTTGTGGAGAATTATCAACCTTCGCAACCAATCGCATTTCCACATAGTGTGCATGCGGGACTTAATGGAATAGATTGTAAGTATTGTCA
>RFPM01000124.1 GCA_009926125.1 Flavobacteriales bacterium
TACGATTGATGTAGCAAAGTCAAAAGATACAATAGAGTGAACAGAAAATACAAGAGGTGTAGCAAGACCAGCTAATACAAGAGAAACCATTTCAAAACGATTCCAATTTTTTGCTCGACCAGACCAACCAAATGATAAAATCGAATACATTTTTTTAGAAAGTGGTTTCTTTGCTCTATCGCGGATAGTTGCAAAATCAGGAATTAAGCCAATGTACCAGAAAACAACTGAAACAGATAAATAAGTTGAAATTGCGAATACGTCCCATAAAAGTGGTGAATTAAAGTTTACCCACAAAGAACCAAACTGATTTGGCAAAGGCAATACCCAATAACCAACCCACAAACGACCCATGTGAATCAATGGAAACAATCCCGCCATAAATACAGCAAAAATGGTCATTGCTTCAGCAGAGCGGTTAATTGCCATTCTCCATTTCTGACGAAAGAGTAATAAAACGGCAGAAATTAATGTTCCGGCATGACCGATACCAACCCACCAAACGAAATTCGTGATATCCCAAGCCCAGCCAATTGTTTTATTTAAGCCCCAAACACCAACGCCAGTTCCTAGTAAATATAAAATACAGCCAACGCCATACAAACCAATAATGAGCGCTATTCCAAAAAGAATATACCACATTTTTGGAGCCTTGTCTTCAATCGGACGACAAACATCTTCCGTGATATCATGATAAGTCTTATGACCTAAAATGAGAGGCTCTCTTATTACTGCTTCCTTTTGCATTGCGAATTATTTTTCAATTAATGATGTGCTTTTTTTTCTCCATGATGAGCTTTTTTCTTGACAACTTGTAAGTCATCTAGTAAAGAATTCTCTTCATTTCTAACCTTTACTTTGTACCACATATTTGGTTTGATTCCTACTTCTTCTAATGCTTGATATGAGCGTTTCTCATTTGAACTAGAATAAATTTTTGAATTTACATCATTCCAATCTCCAACGATTATTGCATTAGTAGGACATGAATCTGAACATGCTGTTGCAAATTCTCCATCTATAATTGGACGAAGTTCTTTTTTAGCAACTAATTTTGTAGATTGAATTCGCTGAACACAGAAAGAGCATTTTTCCATTACACCACGAGAACGAACTGTAACATCTGGATTCAAGACCATACGACCTAAATCATCTTGTGCTGGATTCACTTCAGTAAACTTCTTGTATGACGGGTAATTAAACCAATTAAAACGACGAACTTTATATGGGCAGTTGTTTGCGCAATAACGAGTACCAATGCAACGATTATAAGTCATTTGATTCAATCCTTCGTTACTGTGAGTCGTTGCTAATACTGGGCAAACTGTTTCACAAGGAGCATGATTACAATGATGACACATCATTGGCATATGAACTACTTTAGGGTTTTCTGCCGCAAGCTCTGCTTTATCATACGAGAAAGTTTCTTTGTCTTTGCGAAGACCAACAGCTGCCTCTTCATCAGAAGCAAAATATCTGTCAATTCGCAACCAATGCATTTCGCGACCTCTTCTTACCTCATCTTTTCCAACAACAGGAACATTGTTTTCAGATTGACAAGCAATCAAACAAGAACCGCAACCTATACAAGAAGAAAGATCAATTGTCATTCCCCATCGATGACCAATTTTTTCTACAGGATGTGCATCCCATAAATCAAATTCAGCTA
>RFPM01000125.1 GCA_009926125.1 Flavobacteriales bacterium
GAAGGAAACGATTCTTTGGTCTAATAGTTTTAATACACCATCTGATTGGGTTATCAACAATACAGCAGGTACTCCTGGTCTTGGATGGGAATTTTTGAGTAATCCGGACTTTTCGTCAGGAGTTTTTGTATCTACACCTCCTTTTACATCGTTTGCTTCAACTACAGCAGCAAATGGTTTTTTATTCGTAAATTCTGATGCGAATAATACAGCTGATTTTGATGGTTCTCCAATTGTAACAACTGCTACAACTTCTGCAACAATTAATTTAACGGGTCAACCTGTTGTTCGTTTGCGTTACCAACATAACTTTAGATGGTGGCATGATACCAGAGGCGTAAGTGTTTCTGCTGACAATGGTGCAACTTGGACTGATTTTGAGATGTCTAATGAAACTGACTATTCTTTACCAAATCAAAGTTCTGGAAACCCTGAACAAACTGTTATTGATATTTCTTCAATAGCGGGTAATCAAGCTCAAGTAAAAATTCGTTTTTATTACAACGATAATGATTATTGGGCATGGTATTGGGCAGTTGATGATGTTGCCTTATTTGTTCCTGAAGATAATGACTTAGTTATGCTTGGTGGATATTGGGGTTCTACAGGTGCTTGGGGTGCTAGATTACCGTACTACCAAATACCACTTTCTCAGTTAGCACCACTTGATGTTGCTGGAATAGTAAAAAATTATGGTGCCTTAGATCAAAATGATGTAGTTTTTACAGCTGCTTTAGCTAGTGGAGTTTGGTCTGGAAGTTCAGCTGCTGAAGCAGTATTAGCAGGTGCTACTGACACAATTAGTTTAACAGCTGCTTTAACACCTCCTCCAATTGTTGCAACGCATGTAATTAACATGTCAGTTACTTCTTCAGCTACTGATGCTGTACCAGCTGATAATTCTATACTTGCTGCAGCTTCTGTTTCTGTCAACAATTTTATTTATGCTCGTGATAAAGGAACTGCTACAAATGGTACTTACAATCAAGGAATGGGTTTTGAAGCTGGAAATATCTTTGATATCTATGCTGCAGCAAATCTTTCAGGAATTGATGCGTATATTGCAACAAATGCTGTTGCTGGTGCTGAGGTTTATGCTAAACTATATTCTGTTGATCCTTCAGCTACAACAACGGCAGCAGCTTTTGTTTTCGTTGATGAATCTACACCGTATATATTAACAGCTGCTGATCTTGGCCAAAAAATTACATTGGCTCTTAGTGCTGGTGCTGCTCCTTTAAGTGCTGGTGTATCTTATGTAGTTGTTTTAGGTTCTTATGGTGATGGTGGAGCAACAAATGACTTAGTAATTTCCACAGCTGGAGTATCTGAAGCAAGTACTTCGTATTACTATGATATGACAGATAATACTTGGTATTACACTACTTCAACTCCAATGGTAAGAATGAATTTTGATCCTTCTGTAGGTATTAACGAAGTTGAGGATAACCTTGGTCTAAGAGTTTTCCCTAATCCTGCTAACGAAGTAATAAATATTTCTTTAAACAAGGAAGTTTCAGCTTCTCTTACGCTATTAGATGTAAGCGGAAAAGTTGTTAAAACACAATCGTTAAATGGAATATCTACTTCTATTAATACTGCTTCATTGAATTCAGGAGTTTACTTCGTAACAATTAACGATGGTACTTCAGTTTCTAC
>RFPM01000126.1 GCA_009926125.1 Flavobacteriales bacterium
ACTTACTACCCAAGAACAACTTGTTGTGTTGAATTCTGCGGTTTGGTAGCAGGCAAGGATTGGTTGTACTGGCTGTGTGCCACTTACTACCCAAGAACAACTTGTTGTGTTGAATTCTGCGGTTTGGTAGCAGGCAAGGGTTGGTTGGGAAGGCTGATCTGCTGTTACTACCCATGCACACTCTGTAGTGTTAAAACTTGCCGTTTCATAACATGCTAAGCCTGTTGGTTGTGCGGGCTGAGTGCCACTTACATCCCAAACACAGCTTGTTGTGTTGAAGGTTGCTGTTTCATAACATACTACTGTTGGCTCAGTTGCTTGTATGCCTGTTACATCCCAAACACATGTTGTAGTGTTGAAGGATGCTGTTTGGTAACATGCTACGGTTGGTTGGGTTGGTTGGTTGCCACTTACATCCCAAACACATGTTGTAGTATTGAATGTTGCTGTTTGGTAACACGCTACGGTTGGCGCGGTTGCTTGGGTGCCACTTACATCCCAGTGCCACTTACTACCCAAGAACACAAGGTAGTGCTAAATTCCGCAGTTTGATAGCAGGCTAGAGTTGGTTGCTCTGCTTGGGTGCCACTTACTACCCAAGAACAGCTCGTTGTGTTGAATTCTGCAGTTTGGTAACAGGCAAGGGTTGGTTGGGCAGGCTGATCTGCTGTTACTACCCAGGCACATTCTGTAGTGTTAAAACTTGCCGTTTCATAACATGCTAAGCCTATTGGTTGTGCGGGCTGTGTGCCACTTACATCCCAAACACATGTTGTAGTGTTGAAGGTTGCGGTCTCATAACATGCAAGGGGTAGTTGTACTGGCTGTGTGCCACTTACTACCCAAGAACACAAGGTAGTGCTAAATTCTGCTGTTTGATAGCAGGCAAGAGTTGGTTGCTCTGCTTGGGTGCCACTTACTACCCAAGCACAGGTTTCGGCATTAAAGCTTACTGTCTCATAACATGCAAGTGTTGGTTGGGCAGGCTGAGCGGCTGTTACTACCCAGGCACATTCTGTGGTGTTAAAGCTTGCTGTTTCATAACATGCTAAGCCTGTTGGTTGTGCGGGCTGTGTGCCACTTACATCCCAAACACATGTTGTAGTGTTGAAGGTTGCTGTTTCATAGCATGCTAAGCCTGTTGGTTGTGTTGCTTGCGTTCCACTTACTACCCAAGAACACAAGGTAGTGCTAAATTCTGCTGTTTGATAACAGGCTAGAGTTGGTTGTGCGGGCTGTATGCCACTTACTACCCAAGAACAGGTTTCTTCATTAAAGCTTACTGTCTCATAACATGCAAGTGTTGGTTGGGCAGGCTGAGCGGCTGTTACTACCCAGACACATTCTGTGGTGTTAAAGCTTGCTGTTTCATAGCATGCTAAACCTGTTGGCACTGCTCCTTGGCTTCCTGTTATTATCCAGACACATTCTGTGGTATTAAAACTTGCTGTTTCATAACATTCTAGTCCTGTCGGTTGTGCTGGTTGTGTGCCTGTTACATCCCAAACACAGTTTGATGTGTTGAATGTTGCAGTCTCATAACATGTTACGGTTGGTTGAGGCTCTTGTGTGCCACTAACTACCCAAGAACACAAGGTAGTACTAAATACTGAAGTTTGATAACACGCTATTGTTGGTTCAGGTTCT
>RFPM01000127.1 GCA_009926125.1 Flavobacteriales bacterium
TAAAATTGTTGCGAGGAATGGAAATGCAAGTGGTGTCGGAAATTACGAATCGGGTTGGAAAGATGATGTGTATTTACCGAAAGGAGAATCCGTTTCATTTGTGACCAAGTTTGAAAATTATTCTGATTCCATTCATCCGTTCATGTATCACTGTCATTTTTCAAATCACGAAGATGGAGGAATGATGGGACAATTTGTAGTAGTTGCCGGAAATACAACAGGAATTGAAGAAGCAACACAAACACCAAAAGATTTTTCTGTTTACCCAAATCCAGCAAACAATAAATTGTACATCTCCTTTGACGACCCCAATATGCAGGCATATTACATAAAAATAAACAATGCTGTTGGCAGAACTATTTACATGTTGCCTCAACCACAATTACGAAACGGAATTGACATCAGTAATTTCTCATCGGGTATTTACTATTTACAACTCACGGATGAAAAAACAAAATCTACTATAACGAAAACATTTATTAAAGAATGAAAAACAAAACACTCAAATCATTTTTATTATTGGCAGCAACATTTGCGCTTAGCATAGTTTTTTTTACGCTACAAAGTTTTCGCTCGGAAAATAAATCAGTTCTTGATAACACTATTTCTGATTTTAGTTTGAAAAATGTTGACGAAAAAACCATTTCATTGTCTGACTATAAAAACGCTAAAGGGTTCATTATCGTATTCACTTGCAATCATTGCCCGTTTGCAAAATTGTATTCCCAACGATTCAATGATTTGAATACAAAATACTCTTCGCTCGGAGTTCCATTACTTGCCATCAACAGTATGGATACTGCGATGTATGAAGATGAAAGTTTTATCAATATGAAAAACAAATCAACTACTGAAATATTTAATTTTCCTTACTTATGTGATAATATGCAAACTGTCGGGAAAAATTTCGGTGCCGACCACACGCCGCATGCTTATGTTATCTGGAAAGAAAATAATAAGTGGAAAATAAAATATAGTGGCGCAATTGACGACAACGGAGAAGAACCAAAAAAAGCAACACCCTATGTTGCCAATGCTGTTACCGAATTACTGGAAAACAAACAGGTTTCAATGCCTGTAACGGTTTCAGTAGGCTGTAAAATATTTTTTAGAAAATAATTATTAGGTATTTCGTGCATTGCGTTGTTTTGGTCTATTGAAAGATATTTAACTACTTAAAAATAACTGATGAAGAAAATATTCTGCTTCCTGTTTTTCGTTCCTTTTTTTACGAACGCTCAATATACAGGTACAGGTTCTGTAACGCAAGGTTTGGCAAGTACCACTATTGCCAATATTTATACTTGCCCAGGGGGAAGAATTCCTGATATTGGAACCATCACTGCTACCAATGCAACTGTTTGGACAGTTCCTGCTTATGTTAATTTTACAAATTCTTCTTTCCCATTTGCCTCTGACTTGTATAATTCCTGCATTGGTGCAACTTATGCAAACGATGGAGTTGCCTTAGCTGCTTTGAATGGTTCTGACATTGTAACGATTGATTCTGCAGGGGAATTGATTACTGCATTTATTTTTGCCGACAATTATTTTGAAATGTATATCAACGGTATTCCTGTTGGTAAGGACAATGTACCGTACACCCAATTCAACTCGAATATTGTGCGATTCAGAGTCAATAGA
>RFPM01000128.1 GCA_009926125.1 Flavobacteriales bacterium
CAAGCGATGAACTAATAAAGGACCTGTAGTATTCAGATAACTTGCCTTTACTCGTTCGTAGACAGAATCAGTAATTTGTTTTCCAGGCACAGATAAAAATTCGGCAGGTTTATTTATAAAAAGTAAATAATCATCTTCAAAAATAATCTCTAAATCTGTAACATCTGCTTGAGCAAACATGGGATTAGTATCCATCTCTATACCGTCTAGCATGTGTTTAAGAATTGGTTCACATTTACTTTTGCAAGCAGGATAAAATTGCTTATGAAGTCGAACTTCCGAATTTGGAGATGCTCCCCACCAAAATTCTGCCATACAAATTGGCTTTAATTGATTTAAAAAAGCACATTGTAGTAACTTTGGTGCAACACATTCACCTGCTGCTGCTGGCGGAAAAAGATAAATAGTATTTTTAAAAATCTCCAAAAGACTTTTTTTATTCCCCGTTTGATTCAAAAAAGTATAATTTTCAAAAATTTCTTGTTGTAAGGCCGCAGATTTTTTACTCCGCTCTAACTTTAAAAAATCAAGCTGCTCCTCCAAAGCTAAAAATTCGGCATTTAAAAGTAAAAATTCTTTGTTTTTTCTTCGTAATTCGTGTTTGTAAAATAACTGTTCACGAATGCTTTCATTTTTTAATTCATCAAGAAAATTAAGATAATCTATTTCAGATATTTTTCCAATAAACTGCTCTCGTTTTAATTTTCTTTGATTTTTGGACTGTTTTAATTCCAAGCGACTTTCAAATACAAACTTGCCAAGGAGAGATTTGTTATTCTCAGCTTGTTCTCTAAGCGCTAAATAGTTGGCGCTTGTTTCAATCGTGCTAATTTGAAGATTGATGGCGCTTACTTCTTTTTCTCCTTCAAGAAAAAAACTTCCAGTTTCTAAAATATCAAAAACAGGAGGGACAAAGCCTGAATGGTGATTTTTATTGCCTAATTTTCCCGAGAAAGCTGCTAAATAACCAAGTTCACCAACAAAATTTTGAACTACCAAAACACCAAACATTTTTCCAATAGGAGAAGATTTTTCAGATTTAGAAAACCCAAAGTTGTGTTCGATAGCTGTACTTTCCAATTCTTGCTGCAAGTCATTTGCTGCATTTATTGCCAAAGAATGTGGAGTATAATAAAAAGGGAATGTGAATTTTTTAGGACGTGGAAGATGTTCTACCGAACTTGAAAATTTACGGAAAAATACTGAATCATGCATTCTTACATTTGTAAAATGACACTTAAAATTAAGAAATTAGCTTGAGAAAAAAATTTAATTATTCAAGGCCTCTGCCCCACCGACTATTTCCAAAATTTCATTTGTAATTGCAGCTTGACGTGCTTTATTGTAGCTTAATTTTAAGCTTTTTTGAAGGTCATTTGCATTGTCAGTTGCTTTGTGCATAGCAGTCATACGAGCACCATTCTCTGATGCATTTGAATCTAATAAAGCTTTAAACAACTGGATCTTTAACGATTTTGGAATTAATACAGCAACTAAATCCTCTTTGTTTGGCTCAAAAATATAATCTTGTGCAACGGAAACTCCATCTTCTTGTTTGACTTCAAGAACTGGTAAAAATTGCTCGGTCTCAATAGCTTGAGTCGCAGCATTAACAAAGCGGTTATA
>RFPM01000129.1 GCA_009926125.1 Flavobacteriales bacterium
ATAAGCGATTATGCCGAATATGAAAGTAAGTTTGGATCTGAAACTCTTTTAAATTGCGGAGTTATAGGAAGTAAAGCTCCGATATTCTTTGATTTCATTAAAAAGTTATGTGCTATCCACGAATCTGCTAATAGCGAAAACCAAACGGCGTTTACAGGTGACATGGGAGCGTTTAATTATTTAGCAAGAACACAATTTAATAGACATTTGAGACATGGAACGCCCGTTAATACCGTATTTAAAATGTTCGAAAACGAACGCCAAGATTGCTGGTTTAGACATAAGTGATTTTTTTAGAGGCTTTCAACCGCACATCTTCGAATAGTTGTAAAAAACACTGTCTTTCTTAAAACACTGTTTATTTTTTCTTCTTCTTTCCAAGTCTAGTAAGTTTATAACCCAATAAATTTAGTTTTATCGCATATTTTACTACTTTTGTTTTGAACAATTAAACCCACGATCATGAGCTTTGAACTTCCAATATTGACTTATTCCTATGATGCATTAGAACCAAATATTGATGCACGAACAATGGAAATCCACCATTCAAAACACCACCAAGCATATACTACAAATTTAAACAATGCGATAGCTGGAACTGAATTAGAAGGCCAGTCAATAGAAGAGATTTTGAAAGTATGTAAGGATAAACCTGCAGTGCGAAACAACGGAGGAGGATTTTGGAATCACAGACTTTTTTGGGAGATAATGGCACCAAAAGGTAGTTCTCATCCAAGTGGTGATTTAGCTGCTGCAATTGATGCAGCATTTGGTTCTTTTGAAGGTTTTAAAGATGAATTTGCAAAAGCGGCAACTACTCGTTTTGGTTCTGGTTGGGCATGGCTTTGTGTGTCTGATGGAAAACTAGAAATTTGTTCTACGGCAAATCAAGATAATCCATTAATGGGTGAGGGGTGCTCAGGAGCTCCTATTTTAGCATTGGATGTTTGGGAGCATGCATATTATTTAAATTACCAAAATCGTCGTCCAGATTATATTTCAGCATTTTACAATGTCATCAATTGGGATGTTGTAGCGGAAAAATATAAGGCCGCAAAATAAGACTGAATTTTCAGGTAGTTTTTAATGACCGTGTTGCATCCATTTTGCAACGTATTTTCCAATGATATCAAATTCAAGATTTACGATATCTCCTGTTTTTAGGTTTTTAAAATTTGTATTTTCAAAGGTGTAGGGAATAATGCAGACAGAAAATCCCTTTTCTTGTGAATCGACAACGGTCAAACTAGTTCCATTGATTGTCACGGATCCTTTTTCAACGGTTAATTGCTCGTCTTTATATTGAAATGTGTATTTCCAGCTTCCATTTTGTTCTTCATAATGCGTGCAAGTAGCAACAGTATCCACATGTCCCTGAACAATGTGTCCATCCAAACGCCCGTTCATAACCAAACAGCGTTCTAAATTAACTTTCGTGCCAATTTCCCAATGATTTAAGTTTGTTTTATCTAAGGTTTCTTGAATAGCCGTTACTTGATAGCAATCTTCTTGAATCGCTACAACAGTTAAACAGCAGCCATTGTGCGCAACACTTTGGTCGACCTTTAATTCCTTGGTCAT
>RFPM01000130.1 GCA_009926125.1 Flavobacteriales bacterium
GAATACGTTTGGATCAACACCGTGAAAGCGCCTTGTTCACCCTTTTTTAATCGCAGGATCAAATCAATATCTTCCATTGTTGAAATAAAAAGAGGTAAAATTCATTAGTCGTTCAACCGTCCAATACATTGCTATGCATGCAATGATCATGGATGTAGGATAGACAATACGTTCCTTGTACCATTGTTTTTTAGAGAACCATTTTGCAACTAGAAAGTAGGCCATGCATAGAATGGTGATTTGAGCCAGTTCTACACCAATATTGAAAAATAAAATCGAACCAATTAAAAGTTCTTCTTGAATTCCGATTTCATTAAGAGCACCTGCAAACCCCATTCCATGGATCAATCCAAATGTAAAGATCACGAAGAGTCTCCAAGGATTAATTTTTGAATGGATCAGATTTTCAATAGCAGCCAGCAGTATTGAAAAGGCTATGAGTGGCTCTACAATGTGAGAATTTGGAATGATCCAACCTACCGCTGACAAGCCAAGTGTTAGACTGTGTGCAATTGTAAAGACTGTGCATTGTAGAATTACAGATTTTAATTCTGAATTCAACAAAAACAGACTCAAAATAAACAGTATATGGTCATAGCCTAGTGGAATTACATGGTTAAAACCAAGCCATGTGAAATTACTTGCCTGATCAGTGAATGACATATTCTGTCTTTAAAAATACATTTTGTTTTACTCCACTAAAAATCGTTGGAAAGATTCTTGGCCGTTTAATTCAGCTTGTAAAATGTAGATTCCTTTTTGTAAACCTGAAATATCAATTGGTTGCGTATAACTTGTTTTTTCATAAACTAAACCTCCCTTGCTATCTGTTATGTATACATAAACTTCTGATTCTATTTTTAGATCAATATCAAGTTCAAGGTAGTCGTATGCAGGATTAGGCTGAATTTTGAATGGGATCACTTCTTTTTGATTTTCAATTAATCCAGTGGATAGGTCAACGGTATATCTAACAATAACTTCGTTGTCAAGGTTGACATTCGTACTCCAAATGAACTGTGCATCTTGATTTTGATCGTCAAAGATCGATATGAAATTCATGTAGGCAGGTTTATTATCTACGCCTATTGCTACATTCGTGTATGTCGTTGCATTAGGCCAAGAAGAATCGTCAAATAATTCATTCATCCAACCATTCGGCTTGTTCCAATGTAGGCCATAGTAATTACTTCCATCCTGGGAATCAGCAATATTACAATTCGATGAAAGTCTATACGTTCCATTTTCCGTTGGACAACTTAGATCCTTAATGGGAGAAGTATAGAATGTTTGTGCTTTCCAATCTGGACCAGTGATAGCAACGGTATTATCATTTTCATCTTTAAATACGGCCACCATACCACCATCTCCGATATGTTGAAGAGATCCATTATTGTTCTCCGTTCCAATCCCAAGATTTTCTTCCCAATCCACTAACAGCATCGAGATTGTAAATGGTCTATTGACTCTGAATCGCACAATATTCGAGTTGAATTGGGTGTACGGTACATTGTCCTTACCAACAGGAATACCGTTGATATACATTTCAAAATAATT